>JBDRHJ010000053.1:0-11577 GCA_043816835.1 Candidatus Omnitrophota bacterium | reverse complement strand
TTAAGGCAATCCTTTTTATAATCTTAACCGGAGAAGACGAGATCTTACCTGACCTTGTAAGCTTAAAAGCGGCTTTATTAATATTTTTGCTTTGCGAATCAATTTTATAATGCCCTTGAGTAAAATCGCCTAACTCTTTATAATCACAACGAAAGAATTGCCCCGGGCTTGTATCTAATGGGAGAAAATGATCCAAAGCGCAAGAGCGCGGAAATAAATCATAGAAAAGAAAATCCTCTAATCCCCCCTCTTTTATCTTGGCCAGGTGATGTATACTCTTAGGTTCACTTGAATTCGTTTGGCTGTCAATTACATTCTGCCTTATTTTCTGATGATACGCCTCTTTCCGGCGCATTAATGTATTAATCAGATTTATTGATTTAGGCTTATAATCCAATTCCAATAATGCCCCTCCGCTGTAGGGAGCGAATATGCATGAAAGATAATTCGAAGATAAAACAACTTCGGCTTGGCCGTTACAATCTAAGTCGTGCATATATAATTTATGGCCGCCGGATTCCTCGATTAGTTTTTCAGCTTCAATTAAATTGGAATAAACAGAACTGCGTAAATGATTAAAGTATATTCCGCCAAAAACCCCGTGCCAATAAGCATCATTGCTCTGAGCCATATACAGATGGCGCCGGGCAGAGCTTAAACGGGAAACACGGGTTGCTTTTTTTACCCCCCGGCGCGCGCTGGCCGAAGACTGCAGACCGGAATTTAAAGCATCTTTTAACTTCCGGCTAACATAGAGCATACGTTTGTGCATCCAGTTAGATTCCTCGTATTTTAAGAAGAAATTGCGGAAATAACCGCCGGACCAATCCATCATTTCCCGGTAACTTGCGCAATTAATATATATACGGCCTGTCGAAGGATATTCCTTTAAATATTGGCTAAAACTAGTAATCCTAAGCCAGGAAGAATTTTTTTCTAAAGCAGTAAAAAAATTCTCAAGCCACCCTTGGCTGTAAACCCATTTATGCGTACCCGTCCAAAGGCCGAATTTTTCCCCGTCATCAGCAAAACAAACACAGTTTGCCTTTTGCATCCGGCGCAAATTATCAAGATAACCTATTGTTTCCTCCGGCAGCTTAAAAGGTACTAAGTAACGTAATTTTTCCGAAGCAGGAAATATTGCTAAAGGGCTGGCCTCTTCTTCGCTGATATAATAACCGGAAAGATTTTCCGGATCTAAACCAGCAGATTTAAAATGCGAATCATCGATAATCGTCCATTCTATGCCGGATTTATTTAAGGTTAAAGGTATTTTGGGCTCCCAAACCCTTTCGCTAAGCCAGCATCCGTTTGCCTGCCATTTAAATGCATCTTTTATCTTATCACGCAACATCTTAATCTGCCCCTCGGCATCAGACTCAGGGATCAGGCTTAAGATTGGCTCATAATAACCCCCGGCTAAAATTTCTACCTGGCCGATCTTGACCAGATTTTTTATCCTTTTAATAAATTCCGGATGGACACACTGCAGCCAGTCAATCAGGCTGCCGGAATAATGCAGGCTAACCTTTATATTAGGATGCTTCTGTAATACCTCGATAAACGGCAGATATGCTGCCTCATAGGCTTTGGAAAAAATAACCCCAAAATTACCCACCGGCTGATGACAATGAATTGCTAATAAGAGATTCAACTTATCCATAGCGATATCCAACGACTTTCAGGCATTAATTAAACCTCCTCAATCAATCCGAGGATCATGCGCGATAACTTAATCGGGTCATGCCTGATATAGTCATTATTAAATATAGTGATAACGTCATCGCCGATTACCTGAAAACCCATATTGCGAATCTTTTGCGTATCGGCAACGATCAGCGATGAATTTTGTTCTTTGTAACGCTGGCGTAATTCTTTAGAAATACTGCCGGTATTCACCAAAAAATAATCAATAATCCGGGGATGGGTATGCTCAATAAGGGCCTTAAGGTGCTGCGAGGCAGTAAAATTATCTGTTTCCCCCGGCTGAGTCATTATATTACAAACATAGACCTTGACTGCATCGGAATTAACAACTGCTTCCCTAATTTCTTTGACTAATAAATTAGGGATGATGCTCGTATAGAGGCTGCCCGGCCCTAAAACAATAATTTGCGCCTGCTGGATTGCTAAAAGCGCCTCCCCAGTAGCGCGTGAACCTTCGGGCTTAAGCCAAACCTTATTAATTGGCCGCCTGACCTCCGGGATCTTTGCCTCCCCCTCGGTAATGCTGCCGTCATTATAGCTTGCCACAAGCATTACTTTATTTAAGGTAGAAGGTATTACCTGGCCGTGTATAGCCAAAACCCTGCTCGATTCTTTAACCGCCTTATCAAAATCACCGGTAACCTGGGTCATTACAGTAATAAAAAGATTGCCGAAGTTATGGCCGGAAAATTCTGAAGGAGAGCTAAAACGAAACTGAAATAATTTACGCATAAGTTCCGGGGCATCGGCAAGCGCAACTAAACAGTTACGGATATCGCCCGGAGGCAGTATATCAAATTGCTCGCGCAGCCTGCCGGAGGAACCCCCGTCATCAGCAACCGTAACAACCGCGCTGATATTAGAGGTAAATTCGCGAAGCCCTCCCAATAATACCGATAAGCCTGTCCCCCCGCCGATAGTTACAACATTAGGGCCCTTTTCCAATTTCCGGCGGTTATAAATCATGTCGGCGAACTCACGCTTTTTTTGTAATTCGGGAAAAAAGAAAATAATAAAAGAATGCAATCCCTTGATAATCCCGGAAATTAAAAGACATAGGCCCAAGAAAATAAGAAATATATTTAAAAATTTTAATAAAAGTACCGAGTCCTGCTGAAAGGCAAAAGCCCCAATAAATAAGAGTACCATGCCAAATGCAGAAACCAGGATCCAGCGCTTTATGCCTATTCCCGGATAAAGCCACTTAAGCAAGCCGGAAAATTTTTTTAATCTAAATTTTTCTTTCATCCTCTTGAATGATTATTTTAATAACTGACTTATCATCCTGGCATTGGCGGAGATTATCGCGGAAATATTTGTCTTTTAAAAGACGCGAAACCCTTGCCAGTGCCTTAAGATGCGGGCCGGCTGAATCCGCCGGGGCAAGCAATAAAAAGAAAATGTAAACCGGCTCACCGTCTAAGGAATCAAAGGCCACCCCACGACGAGCCAATCCAAAAGCAGCAACAAGTTTCAAAACGCAATCAGACTTAGCATGCGGTATCCCTACCCCCTGGCCGATTGCGGTTGAGCCTAATATCTCCCTTGCCATTAATGCCTCAATGATTTTATTGCGGTGGCGTTTTTCAAGCTCGCCCGCATTAATCAAGGAATCAACCAGTTCACGTAATATATCCTCTTTCTTTACTGCTTTTAAATCCGTAACAATCGCCTGTTTACTTAAGAAATCCATTATCCTCATTTTAGTAGACCTCCCTACTTTAAGCTACAATAACCTGTTCTTTGGATTCTTCTTTTATGTATGGATTTATTTAAACCTGATTCTTACCAGTGGCTATGCTAATTAAGCGGAAGACGGGGATCGAACCCGCGACATTCACGTTGGCAACGTGATGCTCTACCAGCTGAGCTACTTCCGCGTTACTCGCTAACGCTTATTCAAAACTTGTCCCGAATGCAGTTACTCTTCGAAGCTTAACTTCGGGATCCCGCCTTTCAACTTAATGATTGTAGCGGGACAAGTAAACCCCGTTAGAGAACTTCGTCCCGTAACGAGACTGTATTCTCGAACAATTTTACGCTAACGATGACTTTCTCTAACGGGGTAAACAAATCTTACTTGTAGAATTGTCAAGATTAAGTTCGCGTTCGTATGACGCTCGCTCCCCATAGGGGAAACTGCGTTTCCCCTTCTGGTAGCTTCCTCGCTTATTGCTCGGTCGCTGTCAACCCCTTCCTTCTTATTAAAAACGTCAATCTTAAGAGGGAAACAATTCCTTCGACTGCGCTCAGGATACTTCGAAGGATGCTGAGAGAAATCGAAGCACTTTCCCTCTTAATAATCCTCTTTTTAGGTTTTTAGCGATTTTACTTTTCTAATATTTAGTTGAATATCCACCTGCGGTGGATAAATCGCTAAAAACCTTTGTCGTTCGCTTAAAACTTATGACTTATGACTTAAAACTTATGACTTTTTTCTCTGACAACTAATAACTAATCTAATGCGGACGGAGGGGGTCGAACCCACATAGCATTACTGCCACAAGGTCCTAAGCCTTGCGCGTCTGCCAATTCCGCCACGTCCGCGTCTCTCACTAGAGTTTATTCAAGACTTTCAAGCAAGCAAACTTTAACTATAGAATTGTCAAAACTATTCTTGTATTCGCAGGACGTTCGTTCCCCATGGGAAAACCAATGGTTTTCCCTCTGGCGTTCAGCCGACCTTCGGCCGGCTTCACTGTCACCCTTTCCTTTTTTAATTTAGGCTATAACCTTAAGGGAAACAATTCCTTCGACTGCGCTCAGGATACTTCGAAGGATGCTGAGAGAAATCGAAGCACTTTCCCTCTTAATAATTCCCCTTTTAGGTTTTTACCAGCAGACGCCAATTAAAAACCTTAATATATCCCGCCTTCGGCGGGATAGCTGGCAAAAACCTATGTCACTCACTAAATCTGTCCTCTGTTCTCTGTAATCTATCTTCTGACTTATGACTTAAAACTTATGACCCAGTCCACCTTGTCCTTCGCTTCTGTCCTCTGACTTCTGTTTTCTGTCTTCTGACGTTAAACTCACTGGGCCACCCGCGACTCGAACGCGGCACACCCGCCTTAAAAGGGCGGTGCTCTACCGGATGAGCTAGTGGCCCGTTTAGATATCTTAAGAATTTAAAATTCGAGAATTTCCTTTTCTTTATTTTTAAGTATATCTTCTACTCGGGCAATATATTTGTCAATCAGCTTTTGTAGATCTTCAAATGCCCTGAATTTATCATCTTCGGATATCACTTTATCTTTTTCCAGCTTTTCAAGTTCTTCCCGGGCATGATGCCTTATTGTCCGAAGGGAAATCCTGCCTTCCTCAGTCATCTTTTTCACTAATTTCACTAATTCGTCCCTTCTTTCTTTTGATAAAGGGGGTAATGGCAGGCGAATTATCTTGCCGTCGCAAGAAGGCGTAATACCAAGATTAGATTGCAGAATTGCCTTCTCAACTGCGGGTATGGCCGTAGGATCCCAAGGCTGGATTACTAAAAGATGTGCATCAGGGACGGAAATGCCGGCCAGCTGCTTTAATAAAGTAGGGGTGCCGTAATAATCAATATGTAACCCCTCGACTAAAGAAGGTGTTGCGCGGCCGGTACGCACACTTGCAAATTCCCTTAAGCAAGAGTCGATTGCCTTCTGCATATTCTCTTCATTTTTGTGGAGAACTGTTTTGACCGTCATATTCCTCCTTTCCCCGGGGGCAAACGGCAATTATAATTTGTCTGAATCTTATCCCAGGAATCATTTAATCCCCGGCCTGATTTTTGATAAAGAAAAGGGCAGGTCTTATCCCTTAATTTAAATATTCCCCTGCTCTTTCCTACCTTAATCCTCAATGATTTTGTTGAGAAGGCGGGGTTATTTTGATCTGTTTTATTTTATAATTGTCCCTATCCTGTGTCCTAAAACTACGCGCCTTATATTGCCTTTTTTGGTAAGGTTAAAAATAACGATGGGAAGCTTATTATCCATACACAAACTTACTGCGGTTGCATCCATGAAACGCAGCTTCTTCCTTAAAACATCGATATAACTTAAACGAATAAATTTCTTGGCATTTTTAAATTTTAAAGGATCTTTATCATAAACCCCATCCACCCGCGTTGCCTTTAAGATAACATCAGCATTTATTTCCATTGCCCGCAAGGCGGCTGCCGTATCAGTAGTGAAATATGGGTTACCTGTGCCGGCGGCAAAAATAGCCACACGGCCTTTTTCTAAATGCCTGATTGCCCTCCGGCGAATATAAGGTTCAGCTATCTGCTGCATGCTAAGCGCAGTCATTACGCGCGTAGCAACACCAAGCTTCTCCAATGCATCCTGAAGGGCAAGGCCATTTATGCAGGTTGCCAGCATCCCCATATAATCGGCTACTGACCTGTCCATATCAAGGCCTTTTCTTCCGGTGTTTTCCTGGCCCCGAAAAATATTACCACCCCCTAAAATAACCGCGATACCTACGCCGAAATTCTTTATTTCATTTATCTGCCTGGCTATTGAAATTAGGGTACCCTGGTCAATGCCGTGGGTATTATTACCTTGAAGCGCTTCACCGCTTAACTTAAGGACAATGCGTTTGTAGGCCGGTTTATCCAAAGAATTTATTCCTCCCCTAACTTATAACGGGCAAACCGATGAATAACTATATTTTCGCCTATCTTGCCGATAATATCAGTTAAATAATCGTTAATTGTGATCGAGAGATCTTTAATAAACACCTGTTCCAGCAGGCAATTTTGCTTATAGAATTCTTCCTTATTATCCACCTTCTCGATAACCCCTGCCGGAATATCCTCTTTTCTTATATAAGGGGGATTGGAAGCAGCAATCTGCATTGCTAAATCTTTAGTAAACCGGGAGAAATCTTCACCGCGGGCAACAAAATCAGTCTCGCAGTTAACCTCTAATATAACCCCCAGCTTATTGCCCGGATGCACGTAACATTCAATTCTTCCTTCGTGCACAGCACGTTCTTTTTTAGCGCGGGCAATTTCTAATCCGCGCTTGCGTAAAAGCCTGACTGCCTCTTCAATATCCCCTCCGGATTCCTCTAATGCCTGTTTACAATCGCTGATACCGGCTTGGCTTCGCCTGCGTAAATCCTTAACCAAATCTAATGGCACCTTCTTCATTGCTTCCATCACCTTAATTACCCTCCGTTTCTCTTTTATCCAGGCTGTTAAACTTTACTCGGCGTCGCTTCTTGATTCTGCTTGGTTGCTATCGCTTTTTTCCTTGCCTAGGCCTTTCTTTGGCATTTCTTCTTTAGTTTCCTTAAATTCCCCTTCCTCCCCCGCGTGTGCAGCTGTCGCCGAAACCGTTTCGCTTGACAAATAGGTAAGGAATCTTTTCCTGCCTTCAATAACTGCATCTGCCAATAAAGAAATCACCAAACGGACAGATTTAATCGCATCATCGTTTCCGGGAATCGGATAATCAACTAGATCGGGATTGGAATTCGAATCGACGATTGCAACAACAGAAATCCCCAAACGCCTGGCCTCCTTAAGGGCGGTAGATTCTTTATTTGTATCTACGATCACTACTGCCGCAGGCAAATTCTCCATTTGAACAATCCCCGAGAAATTCTTCCTAAGCTTTGCCTCCTCCTTCTCTAAATAAGCAACCTCTTTCTTGGCAAGCATCTGGAATTCCCCGTCATCACGCATCTTCTCAATTTCCTTAAGGCGGCGTATGCTCTTTCTAATCGTAGCAAAATTTGTCAGCAGCCCTCCCAGCCAGCGAATATTAACATAATGCATCGCACACCGCTGGGCTTCTTCTTTGATTATGTCCTGAACCTGTTTCTTGGTACCGACAAAAATCACGCTCTGGCCCCTGGAAATTAAGTCGAGAAGGAAATCCCGCGCCTTATTTAGGCATTCTTCTGTTTTTTCCAAGTCAATAATATAAATTTTGCATCTTTTGCCAAAAATATACTTCGCCATTTTTGGATTCCAGCGCGAAGTCCGATGGCCAAAGTGCACCCCTGCTTCTAAAAGTTGTTTTATTAATTCAGTTGGCAAACTTCACCCCTCCTTTATGTTTCATGATTATTCCTACCTTATATCTTGGCTTCTAAGACAAATCTTAATTGTTTGTTTAGGCCGGTTATATCTGTAGGACGCCTCTTCTTTTGATTTTCCCTAAAAAGGGCAAATAACAGGCATTTTTTACACTTATCTTAAGGAAACAGTAGTATACCACAATTAATAAATCTTGCAAGCACCAAATTTGGCGTTTTCTGTCTTTTACAATAACGCAACTTATCGTATTATTGTAGAAAAATACAATAATTTAATGCGTTAATTAGCGAAAATAAATACATTTTTAGCAAGGCGCTGTCTTTAAAACCTTTTTTATTGGCGAAATCCTGATTATTCGCTATCCCCGGCCTGTGCCTGATAAAGACGAAAGTATAATCCCTTTTTGCTTAACAGGTCATTGTGGTTACCCTGTTCAATAATCCTGCCTTCACCTAAAACCACGATATTATCGGCATTTTGCACAGTAGAAAGCCGATGGGCAACAATTAATACCGTGCGGCCATGCATAAGCTTCTCTAAGGCCTGCTGAACAATACGCTCAGAAGCAGAATCTAAATGGGAAGTAGCTTCATCAAGAATCAATATCGGAGGGTCTTTAAGAAGGGCGCGGGCAATCGCAATCCTCTGACGCTGCCCCCCTGAAAGGGTTACCCCGCGTTCGCCAATTACCGTATCATAACCCTGAGGCAGATTCTCGATAAATTCACGGGCATAAGCCTTTTCTGCCACGCTGACAATTTCCTCAAATCTTGAATTCGGCATACCATAAGCAATATTTGCCTTTACTGTATCATTAAAAAGAATGGTTTCCTGGCTGACTAAACCGATATTCTGACGTAAAGATTTCAGGGTAAATTCACGGATGTCGCGCCCGTTAACAAGTATCTTTCCTTTTTGCGGGTCATAAAAACGCAAGACCAAGTCAACCAGGGTAGATTTGCCTACCCCGCTTTGTCCGACAATCGCTATAGACTGCCCGGCGCTTATCATAAGGTCAATCCCGCAAAGCACATTTTTTCTGTCATAGGCAAACCAAAGGTCTTTAAAACCAACACTAAACTCTGCCCGGCGCAGGGGTTCTGCCCCCGGCATATCTTTTACCATAACCTGAGTATTTAATACCTCGTATATTCGAGAACTTGCGGCTAGTGCATACTGATTCAGGGAATGCACCTGGCTTAATTTTTTAAATGGCCTGATCAACGACAGCAATGCGCCTAAAAATAAAGCGAATACGCCAAAAGAAAGCCTGCCTGAAATTACCTCTCGCCCGCCCCAAAAAAAGACAAATATTGCTGCGATTACGCCTATATATTCTGTGGCCGGGTTCAAAATAAGCCGGCGCTTGATTGATTTCATTGCTAATTTGTAAAAATCATAATTTTGCTGGTCGAATCTTTTAATTGCCTCGCCTTCCGCACAAAAAGCCTTTACAATCCTCGTGCCGACAATGGTTTCGTACAAACTTGAATGAATATCCGCCATTTTTTCCTGGGAGCGTTTAGAAAGCTTTTTAAGCATTCTGCCCACCTTAATTATAGGTAGGCTCACCAAGGGAAGCAATATCAGTGAAATAAGCGCTAAACGCCAATGAATAAAAAATATCAAAAAGATAAAAACCAAAACCTGCAAGCTTTGATAGATAAGATCAGTTAAGGCATAACTAACCGCATTTTCTACCAACAGGACATCATTGGTAATCCGCGAGATTAATTCCCCTGCGCGCTTGCGATTATAATACTCCAAAGAAAGATCCTGTAATTTGATATAGAGCCTCAAGCGAATATCCTTTACTACCCGTTGACCAATATCCGCCATAAGGTAGCCTTGTAAAAAATAAAATAAACCCTTTAATATAAATAAAAGCAAAACCGCAATCGCGATAAATTTAAGCAAGACAAAGGCAGGGATAGAATTCAGGGAGCCGATAAATTGAGTTAAAAACGGATGCGACTGTTCCGGCAGTATGATTTCCTTATTAGTCATAACCTTATCTGCCAGGGGTACAATCATGGTTAAAGAAATCCCGTCAAATATGGCGGAAAATCCCATAGCCACAGCTGCTAATCCCAGTAATTTAAGATAAGGGCGGATAAACTTTAATAAACGAAGATATTCTTTCATCGTAATTAATTAATTCAGCTGTATCTCTTTAGAATAATGGTAGTTACGATAATTGCTTCCATATTTCTGCTCCTTGAGCAAGCTTTTCCTATAGCTAGCGGCTCAAAAATATGTAATAGCGTATCATAACATTTGACATTTGTCGAGTATTTTGATATGTTATGATGGTAATGAAGTATAAATTAACGCCTTTATTTGCTTGAATTAAACAAAAAGGGTATTTAAATTATGAAGAGGCTTAAGGTCGGCGTAATCGGCGTTGGGCATCTGGGCGCAATACATGCCCGGACTTACCAGCAATTACCAGGGGCGAAACTCACTGCAATAAGCGAAATTAACCCCCGGCGCTTAGAAGAAATCTCCGGCCAACTTGGCATTCCCGGATATATTGACTATAAAAAACTCTTTGGCAGGGTTGACGCAGTAAGCATTGCCGTGCCTACTATCCTTCATTATCAAGTAGCGCATGACTTCCTGGCCCACAATATTCCCGTATTAATCGAGAAGCCGTTTACGACAAATCTGACGCAGGCTGATGCATTAATCAGGCTGGCAAGGCGAAAAAAAATGATTCTGCAGGTAGGCCATATCGAAAGATTCAATTCTGCCTTTATCGCCACAAAGAAACTAATCAAAAATCCCCGTTTTATCGAATGCCACCGCTTAAGCCCCTTCCCTAACCGTTCTTTGGATATCGGGGTAGTATTGGATTTAATGATTCATGACATTGATATTATCCTGGGGCTGGTTAAATCTAAAATCAAAAAGATTGATGCCGTAGGCGCAAATGTGCTGACGCCTTTTGAAGATATTGCCAATGCCCGGATTCTATTTTCCAACGGCTGTGTCTGTAATCTAACCTCAAGCCGCATATCCGAAGAAACAACGCGCAAGATTCGCATTTTTTTTAAAAATACCTATATATCATTGGATTATAAAAACGAACATGCCTTCCTGTATAATAAAAACAAAAAAGGAATCCTTAAAAAGCCGCTGCCGATTGAAAAAGAACCATCCCTAAAAAAAGAGCTCGCTTATTTCCTGGAATGTGTAGTAAAACACAAGAAGCCTCATATCTCGGGCGAAGAAGCCCGCGAAGCCCTTGCGACTGCTTTAGAAATAAAGAATAAAATTTGGCGTAATTTTAAGCAATATTCCATTTAAATTCGTAGACTTATGATTCCCGGCTGTTTCTAAAACAGCCTTTTTCATGGTGTAGGAAAGTATAAAAACACAGATTCACCCCGTTAGAGAAAGTCACCGACGAAGTCGGTGATGGGAAAGATTTAGACAACCGTTAACCCCGTTAGAAATAAAATTTCTAACGGGGTTAACGGGGTTCACGCAGATTTCCTGGAAAAGATAAGGGTTTCTGTATGAACACAGATAAAATCTACGCCTGTGTGTAGCCAGGAATGAATTGTTAAGAGGCCAATCTGTGTGTATCAGTATTAAAGGTTATCAACGCAGCGAAATTTCTTGTAATCCCATAGGAAATAACAATGAAAAATAAAATCCTGGTTGTTGCCGGAGAGGCATCGGGAGACCTACACGCAGCAAACCTAATCAAAGAAATTAAGGCGATAACGCCCTCAACTGAGTTCTTTGGGTTGGGGGGGGTAAAAATGGAAAAACAAGGAGTCAAGCTCTATGCCAATATTGTTGATTTGGCTGTGGTAGGTTTTGTGGAG
>JBDRHJ010000052.1:0-8808 GCA_043816835.1 Candidatus Omnitrophota bacterium | reverse complement strand
ATTAAAAAATGCCGAAGACGAGAAACAGCGATTAGATTCCCAGATTGAATCCATGCAATCTAAGCTTAATCAAGAAGAAGAGATAAGAAGGGGGCTGGAGGCCAAGCAGATTAAGACCGAGGAAGAGATAGTTAATTTACGAATATTAATTCAGGACCTTCAAGCCAGCAGGAAGGCACTAGAAGGGGAGCTTGATGAGGAAGAGACTAAAAAAGTGACATTAGGCAAGATCGTGGTTGGACAACAAAGATCCCCCGGGCAGGAGGCCTCGGTAAAAACCTCCCTTCAAGAATCAGCTAAGGCCCAGGCTGCACCCACTTTAAAGGGCAAGGTATTGCTGATAAATAAAGACTATAATTTTATTATCATTGACTTAGGCAGCAATGACGGGGCAGGCATTAGTGATGTATTTTCGGTTTACCGCAATAATAATTACATTGGCGATATCCAGGTAGAAAAACTCCAGGAGACAATGAGCGCCTGCGGTTTTCTCTCGGGAAAATCAATAGGCGCAATTAAAGAGAGTGACCAGGTAATCAGGAAATAACCCTTTTCTTAAATAATATATAAATTTAAGTATTGTTAAATAGTAATTTTTATTGCTAGGAAAGCACCTGTACCCGAAAGGGTATAAAACCTTCCTAAAAAGTACTTCCTTTGCAGATTAAATCCGCTAAATCTATACGTGGAGAAATATATTTACCCGGTGACAAATCTATAGCCCACCGCAGCATATTCATTAGTGCAATAGCCAAAAGCAAAACGCGTATCTATAATTTTCCCGCCAATCAGGATTGCCTGAGAACTGTTCAAGCATTTAGGAAATTAGGGGTTAAAATATCCCAGGGGGCTGAATTTTACGTAGAGGGCAGGGGCCTTTATGGATTAAAGAAGCCTGCGTCTTCCATCTTTGCCGGTGAATCAGGTACAACATTCAGGCTTTTCTTAGGGCTCCTGGCCGGGCAGCCGTTTCAGACAACCTTAACTGCAGGGCCTGGCCTCAAAAATAGGCCAATGCAACGGATCACCGGCCCCTTACGAAAGATGGGGGCAGTTCTTAGGGCGCGGCGGCCTGCAAAAATGTCAAAGCGTACAATACAAGAGTATCCGCCGATTACGATAAAAAAAGGGGAATTGAGTGCGATTACATACAAAATGCCGATAGCCTCTGCCCAGGTGAAATCAGCGCTTCTCTTGGCCGGATTATATGCTAAAGGGGTCACCAAGATTATTGAACCGATAAAAACGCGTGATCATAGCGAACGGATGTTAAAGGATTTTAAGGCAGATATAAAGCGCAGGGGTAAAGTTATTTCCTTATCTTCTGCGAAAGGATTAATTTCCCCGGGAGAAATTTATCTACCTGCGGATATTTCATCGGCAAGTTTTTTTATGATTGCCGCAATATTACTGCCGCATTCGCGCCTTGTGATAAAGTCCGTAGGATTGAATCCCGGCCGCATGGGGATAATCCGGGTATTAAAGCGTATGGGAGCAAATATCAAGGTAGTTATTTCAAAATCATTTCATTCCAGCGAGCCGATCGGGGATATTATTGTTAAAAGCAGCAGTTTAAAGGGGATAAAGATTCCGCAGAGCATTATCCCCCAATTGATTGATGAACTTCCGATTTTAATGCTGGCAGCTTGTTTTGCTAAAGGCAAAACAATAATCTGCGGGGCAGGGGAGCTGCGGGTTAAGGAAACCGACCGGATAATTTCTATGCAAACCAATCTACGAAATATGGGGGCAAATATATCTGTCTTAAGCCGCTCCTCGAAAGCAAAAAATATTATCGAAGAAAGGATAATAATCCAAGGGGGCCGAAAGCTAAGAAATGCAAATGTAAGCAGTTTCAATGATCATCGCACGGCAATGGCAATGGTAATTGCCGGGCTCTTGATAAAAGGGGGAGTTTTTATTGATGATGTTGGTTGTATTGCCAAGTCTTTTCCGGATTTCTTAAAGGTTTTAGGCAGGGTTGTTAGATATTGCAATTAAGCGATTTTAAGCGCTGATATGAGATTTCCTGGAGAACCGGCATAAATTTTATTTGACCAACCATATTTTGTATATTACAATAGAACAACATCAGGCATACGAATGTATTGACAGGGGGTTGAATCTCTGTTAAGATTTAAAGACAAAACAAAATAGGATTGCGATAAGAGGGGCAGGCATTAGATTTATTAGTTTGTTTTGCTCTTGGCGCAATAAAACTGAGATGCTAAAAAAATTTAGCCTACAAGCAAAATTAATACAGGGATTTAACTATTTGGCCGGTTTATTCTCCAATGATATGGGTATTGATTTAGGTACAGCCAGTACTTTAGTTTATGTAAAAGGCGAAGGGGTGGTACTTTCCGAGCCTTCGGTAGTAGCAATCGAAAAAGGCACCTCACGGGTTCTCGCAGTAGGGAATGAGGCAAAGCGCATGTTAGGGCGTACACCCGGTAATATTATTGCTATTCGCCCAATGAAGGACGGGGTAATTGCTGATTTTGAAGTTACCGAGGCAATGTTAAGGTATTTCATAAAGCGCGTACACCATCGTAAGGTTTTAGTACGGCCGCGGGTTGTTATTGCGATTCCTTCCGGGATTACCGAGGTAGAAAAGCGTGCGGTCAGGGATTCTGCGGAGCGTGCCGGGGCGCGAGAGGTATTCTTAATCGAAGAGCCGGTTGCTGCGGCAATTGGGGTTGGATTACCTATTCAGGAACCGATCGGGAATATGATTATTGATATCGGCGGGGGGACAACAGAGATTGCCGTAATTTCCTTAGCGGGAATTGTTTTTTCTAAATCGATTCGTATCGCCGGGGATGAAATGGATGAAACAATCATTGAGTATTTAAAAAAGACATATAATTTAATGACCGGGGTGCGCACTGCCGAAAATATAAAGATAAAAATAGGCTCTGCCTATCCCCTTGATGAAGAACTCACCATGGAGGTCAAAGGCAGGGATTTAGTGAGCGGTTTGCCGAAAGCAATAACCATAACTTCACAGGAAATAAGGGATGCGTTAAAAGAGCCTTTCGAAATAATTATTGAGACAATCAAGGTTTCCCTGGAGAGGACCCCGCCTGAATTAGCAGCTGATTTGATCGAACACGGGATTGTTATGGCAGGGGGCGGCGCACTATTAAGGGGGTTGGATCAGCTAATTTCAGAAGCAACCGGCCTTCCGGTTCATGTTGCCGATGATTGTTTAACTGCAGTGGCCCTGGGTACGGGCAAGGTTTTAAGCGAGATTCGTTATCTTAGAAGGGTCACCGTCCCGATAAAGTCAGAAATCCATTCTTAATATTTAAAATATTATATTTAAATACGGATTAAGCCCGACCCCCGGGTTAAAAGAATAATATCTTTTTAAGCCTAAAGTGTGCCGTCAAGAAAAAAGAAATTAATCCTCGCTTTTTTAGCCGCTGCAGTAATTATCCTTGCCGCAAGCGTTATCCCTTTTTTAAGAAAACCACTGATTGATAGCTTGGGTTGGCCGCTTGATTTTTTCTCGAAGATTAGCGGTCATGCACAAGGGATTATCTTATATCGTCAAAATCAGATTCAAAATCAGCAATTAACCAAAGAACTTAGCTTGATTAATCGGCAGCTTCATGAGAGCGAAGAGTTGTATTTGGAGAATATCCGCTTAAGAAAACTGCTTGATTTTAAGGAGAAGTCGGCTTATCCCTTGACCCCCGCAAATGTAGTCGGTTATGATCCGTCAAATTTATCTTCAATAATTATTATTGATAAAGGTAAAAAACAGGGGGTTAAGCCGGGCCTTGCGGTGATTGTCAATGAGGGATTAGTCGGCAGGATAATTGATGCAGGTGATTTAACAAGCAAGGTATTGCTTATTGATGATATAAATTCCGGGGTAGCGGCTTTTATTCAGCGCAACCGCCAAAAAGGCCTTATTTCCGGCAGCCTGGGGGGGCGGATAATCTTGCATTATTTGCCTCCAGAGGCAGATATAGAGGTTGGCGATTTAGTGATTACTTCCGGTTTAGGCGGTTTATACCCTAAAGGCATTCTTATCGGTCGTGTGGCAAAAATCCAAGAAGGCGGTAGCCATCCGGAAATACTTGCGGTTGTTGCCCCGAGCGCGAATTTAACCAAGCTGGAAGAAGTTTTAGTTGTGTTGAGTGAATGAAGATTCTTGGGATAGATCAGAGAATTAATTTAGCTGCCGGTTTTTTCGGTTCGCTATACCGAAAATCCGCCTTAGGGAATTACCGGCTTCAATATCGGCGGCAGATTTATGCATTTTTGATATTATTTATTGCCGGATTAACCCAGGCAACCCTGTTAAATTATTTTCGTATTTTCAGCGTTAAACCGGATATTATTTTAGCTGTATTAATTATCTCTTCCCTTTTTTTAAATTTAGGATGGTCGGTTAGCCTTGCATTTTTTGGGGGGATTTTCTGCGATTTAATGGGTAATCTGCCATATGGCTTTAATGCGATTCTCTTTATTTTATCGATAATCTTAGTTAAGCGGATATCAAGCAAATTAAGCGTTGAGAATATTTTTATCCGCAACGCAGTAATATGCCTGATTATTGTATTGAATAATTTGGCGGTACGCTTTATTCTCCTTGCCCTCGGCAGTTCTCTGGCTTTTGGTATTTTTTTAAGATTCACGGTTATTCAATCTATCCTTACGCTATTGGCGGCTTTACCGATCTATAGGCTGCTTGCGCATTCATTTAAATAATCATAGTTGTAGATTAATCAAATGGCAAGAATACGCATTTTGCACAATCTAATCATCGCAGGCTTTATTTTACTCTGCCTGGTATTGGCCTACTTTCAGGTAGTTAAGTTTAGCGAATACCAGCAGCTAAGCCAGGCAAACCGTATTCGAATCCTGCCTCAGCCGGCAAGCCGCGGGCGTATCTTTGACCGTAACGGCAATGTTTTAGCGGATAATACCCTTTCCTATAATGTTTTAATCCTGCCTCAGGAAACCGAATACGTAGAGGAGCAGATTCTTAAGCTTTCTCAGATTTTATTGATCCCCCCAGAGCAGCTTAATTTAAGATTTAAAAAAGGATACACCGCCCCTTTTATTCCTATCCTCATTTGCGAAGATATTTCTTTTGATAAAGCAATTGCAATCGGGCAGTTAAAATATGATTTACCGCAGGTAGTTATTCAAACGGTTCCCAAACGCTCATATCCTTTCGCTAATGTTATTAGCCATGTTTTAGGTTATATAAGACAGATTGATGTTTGGCGCCTGGAACGGCTTAAGGAGTACGGATATAAGGTTCAGGACTTAATCGGCTATAGCGGGATAGAGGAGGTTTATGATTATGTTTTGCGGCCGCATAAGGGAGGAATGCAGGTTGAGGTTGATAATAAAGGCAGATTATCCCGGATTATCGGATTTAAACCTGCAGAGAAAGGCAAGGATATCCAGCTAACCATTGATTTAAGGCTCCAAAAGATAGTTCATCGTAACCTCAAAGGAAAGATAGGCTCTGTGATTATCCTTGACCCGTTTACCGGAGAGGTTTTTGCCTTAGTAAGTTCTCCTGATTTTAATCCTCAGGTTTTTCTGGACCCGCCTTCAAAATCAGTTAATTCCCTGTTACGTGATCCGGATGCGCCTTTGCTCAATCGTGCGGTTAATGCTTCTTATCCTTTGGGCTCTGTATTCAAGCTTGTTGTTGCAGCAGCGGGCTTGGAAGAGAAAAAGATTGATACAGGGACTGTCTTTTTTTGTTCAGGGGGCACGCAAATCGGCAACCGTAAGTTTGCCTGTTGGGGCTTGCACGCAAGAGAAGACATCTTTGCTGCGATTACGCATTCCTGTAATGTCTTTTTCTATAAGTTGGGTTTACGCCTGGGCCCGCAATTAATTACCGAATATGCGCTAAAATTCGGATTCGGCCAGGCTACCGGTATAGACCTAAGCAGTGAATCTGCCGGCGATGTGCCTTATTCGTTATGGGATAGGATAAAAAAGCGCCAGTTCTGGTTTGACGGTGATACGGCAAATTTATCTATCGGCCAGGGAGAACTTCTTGTTGTGCCTTTACAGGTTGCGCGGATGATGGCAGCTTTTGCTAACGGCGGAAAACTCGTAACCCCAAGGCTAATTAAGTCAATAAATAACGGCAACCAGGTTTTGGACTTATCATCATCAACGCGAAGCGTCAATCTATCGATTGATAAAGAAACCTTAGAGATAATAAAAAGCGGTATGGCCGGTGTTGTTAATGATCCCGAAGGGTCAGCGAATATATTAAGAGGCCTGGGGATTAATGTTGCCGGTAAAACAGGAACCGCCCAGGTAGGGGCAGGCCAGGCACACGCTTGGTTTACGGGTTATTTTCCGGTTAAGCAGCCGAAGTTCGTTATTTGTGTTTTTCTGGAACACGCAGGATCAAGCTTACATAGCGTTGAATTAACCCGGGAAATAATCAAAGAGATGCTCAGGGAGGGATTATTATGAATCCCTGGCCCCTTCAAGGCAAATTCAGATATTCAATATGATTAAAATTTTAAGGTTTTACCCCGCTAGAGAAGGCCACCGATAAAGTCGGTGGTGGGAAAAATATAGATGAACGTTAGAGAACGCAGTCCCGTTACGGGGCGAAGTTCTCTAACGGGGGTTGTTATGAGTAAATTTGCCTTTAGGTTAATTGTGCTTCTTTTGCTGATTGTTTCAATCGGGATTGTAACAATCTATAGCTGTACGATACATAGTCCGTTTTCGTTTGAGCGGTCCTTGTATTTGCGTCAGATTATCTGGGCCATTTTGGGGCTTGTCTGCTTTTTAGGCATTTCGCAGTTTTCTTATCGCCGGTTATGGGATTTATCTTATATGCTTTACGCAATCGGTATATTATTTTTGTTAGTTGTTGTCTTTTCCGGCCTTGTGCGTTTGGGCGCTCAAAGGTGGCTTAAGGTTTTTTGGTTTAGTTTCCAGCCTTCAGAATTAATGAAATTGATTGTGGTGATATTCTTGGCGCGCTATTTTAGTAAGCCGGGCTGGGGCATAAGAAAGGATGTACGGGATTGGGGGTTTATCAGGGCGGTTTTAATCCCTTTTCTATTTATATTTTTGCCTATTTTATTAATCCTGCAGCAGCCGGATTTAGGAACTGCCGCGTTTATTTTCTTTATTTTTATTGCCATGCTTTTTGCGGCACAGGTAAACCTTAAATTTATACTTTTTATTTGCCTGGGCAGTATTTTGGCCTTACCATTGTTTTGGCACCTTTTGAAGGATTACCAGCAAACCAGGCTTTTGGTTTTTCTTAATCCTGACCTGGATCCGATGGGTGCCGGCTATACAATTATCCAGTCAAAAACTGCTGTTGCTTCGGGGGGGATTTTTGGCAAGGGGTGGCTAGGGGGCAGCCAGAGTCAATTGCATTTTTTACCCGAATCGCATACCGATTTTATCTTTGCTACCTTTGCCGAGGAATGGGGCTTTTTGGGGGTTCTGGTTTTGTTTTTACTCTATTATTTTTTGATAAGGTCAGCGCTTAAGGTTGCAGAGAAGGCGCCTGATCATTTCGGCCACCTTTTAGCCAGCGGAATAGCCTTAATTTTAGTAATTCAAATTTTCATTAATATCGCAATGACTATAGGGTTGGCGCCGGTAGTAGGTTTGCCTTTACCTTTATTAAGCTATGGGGGTTCCTGTCTTTTAGTTATTTTTCTTTCCCTAGGAATACTGATCAGTATTGAAAAAAGAATTGCTTTCTAGGCAACTTATGCTATAATCGCGTCTAAGTTATTGATTTTACCATAAATTACAATTTTTTAATCTTTAACCCTAACCCCCACAAAATTATGAAAAAATTATTTACCCCGTTAGAGAAAGCCACCGACAAAGTCGGTGGCGGGAAAGATATAGACACTGACGGTGGTTTAATGCCACCGTCAGCCCCGTTAGAAAGGAACTTTCTAACGGGGTTTACAATCATCGTAATCGCACTAATAAGTTTTATTATCCTTAAGCCTGCCTGGACAGAAGAGCCGGGATTACAAGGTATCGAATTCTTAATTGGTTTTGCCGAAGGCAAATTAGAGCAAAAGAAGGATTATCACCTGGCAACCCTTTTTGTGGATTTTGATTTTAATATTAAGCCATTAACAAAAAAAATCAACTTTAATCCTCCGAGCTTGGTCCAATTTCAGCTTGAGCCGTTTTTTAGCTTAGCTACCCAGCCGGAAGATAATCTAGAAGCCGGGGTATCCTTTTTATTCAAACTCGGCCTTTTGCCGGAAACCTGGAAATTTCAGCCTTATATAAAGGGCGGGGCAGGGATGATTTATATTACTCAGCACACCATAGAACAGTCCACGCAATTTAATTTTATTCCCAGTTATGCCGCAGGCCTGCATTACTTTTTCAAGCAAGATACCGCCTTAACGCTTGAATACCGCTATCGTCATCTTTCGAATGCAAGCATAAAAAGCCCTAATAGCGGCATTGATGTGGATTTCTTGATTGCCGGAATAACCCGCCTTTTTTAAAACCGGAAGAATCTCTTAAAAATCTGTATCCGCAAATAGCAAGGTTGGGCGATTTTTTATGGTGTAGGAAAATACCTGTGCCCGTAAGGGTATAAAACACTTTCCTAATCTAGAAGGATAGGCCTTCCTATTCCTACTAAAGGAAAGGTCTAAAACACTTTCTAAGTTTACATTAAATGCATTGCTTGTTTTGTCAATGCTTTGAGTCTGTCACCATTGACACTGAGCAAGGTCGAAGTGTCAACTTAAGCTTCTTCTTTCTCTGTGAACTCTGTGGTAAAAATCAGCTGAAAGTCATCGC
>JBDRHJ010000051.1:0-15164 GCA_043816835.1 Candidatus Omnitrophota bacterium | reverse complement strand
AAAAAAGGGGGGAAATTGTTGTTGAATGGGGCAGGATTTAGGAGTAAAATAAGGGTGAAAATAGGAGGAATAGATGATTATTACTGAACAAAAACCAATTCAAGAGATACTTGATAGCCTAAAAGGCTACAAGAAGATTTTTCTGGTTGGTTGCGGGGAATGCTCTACGGTTTGCAAGACCGGCGGCGAGATAGAGATTGAGCAAATGAAAAAGATTTTGGAGGGAAATAGTAAGGTTATTACCGGATCTGTTATTCCGTCGGCGCCCTGTATTGCCAGCCAGGTAAAGACAGCATTAGCCAAGAATATGAAGGCATTAAGGGAGAGCGAGGCAATCTTGCTTTTGAGCTGCGGGCTGGGGGTTCAATCGGTCAAGGATAATGACCGCCTTGGCCTTGTGGTTATGCCTGGATGCAATACCCAGTTTATAGGTGTTGTTGACGGCAAAGGCAATTTACATGAAAAATGTTCTGCTTGCGGTGAGTGTGTTTTGGGTGTTACTGCCGGAATTTGCCCGATTACCATATGCGCTAAGGGCCTCTTAAACGGCCCTTGCGGCGGCATGGATAAGGGCAAATGTGAGGTGGATAAGGATAAGGATTGTGCCTGGGTCTTGATTTATAAGGAGCTGGATAAAAAGAAGCAGCTAGATCAGCTTCAGAAGATAAGGGCGCCGAGGGATTTCAAGAAAGTGCCTCGTCCGCAAAAGAAGATATTGACTGCATAATGGAACGTACGAAAGTGTTGCGCCGCGAACTTATCGCGGCATCAACAGCGATGACGTTAAGACACAGAAAGACATGGTAATGGAACGTATGAATGTGTTGATGGTTCGACTAGTGCCGAGCGTAATCGGGAGACGCTCACCATCAATACTGAGTATATTTCACTTCGAAAAGAAACGCTAATGAAAGATACGAATGTATTGCGCCGCGATCTTGTCGCGGCATCAACAGCGATGACGTTAAGACACAGAAAGACATGGTAATGGAACGTACGAATGTATTGACAAAATCCCAATTGCGTAATATATTGGTAGATAAGCTGAAAAAGCAGACAGAACAGGAACGTGACCATAAAAGTAAGTTAATCGAAGAGAAGCTTTTAGAACAGGAGGAGTTTGTTAAAGCAAAGAGGATAATGTTTTATCTGGCATTTGACGGCGAGGTAAAGACAGAAAATATGATTGATAGGGCAAGAGAACTTGGCAAGGAAATATGCGTTCCGGTATGCGACAAAGGAACAAGAACCCTGCAGCCCTGTCTTCTAAAAAAGGATAGCACATTGGAACGTGGTCCATATAGCGTACTTGAGCCAAAGGTCAAAATTGATTTTCCTTGTGAGGATGTAAATCTTGTAATTGTACCGGCCATCGGTTTTGATAAGAACAGAAACCGCCTTGGCCGCGGCAAGGGTTATTATGACCGATTCTTAAAAACCGTAGCCCCACGCACAAGTTCCATTGGTTTAGCCTTTGATTTTCAAGTCTTGCCCACTTTGCCTGTCGAGCAAAACGATATGCCGGTAGGGAAAGTCCTCGCAGCTTAAGTCCTCCTTTTGTTCAGTTGTAACCAAACAAAAAGAATGTATTTTTATTTTACTCCTTTTAAGCTTAAAGGCCCTGATTATTTTGATTAAGGGCTAAGGCAAAGGGGTTTATCCGGGATTTTATCCCGGTTTATAATAAAGAAAGGGGAAGTGATGTTAACTACAATTATAGCGATTATTACGGCAATTGCCGGATTAGGTTCCGGTTACCTTTTTAGAAGATTTATTGCTGAAAAGAAGATTCAGGACGCAGAGGAAAAGGCGAAGTTTATCCTGGATAAGGCGGATAAAGAAAATCATAACCGCCGTCGGGAAATAGAGCTGGAGGCAAAGGACTTGATGCTTCGCCAGCGCCAGGATTTTGAAAATGAAACAAAAGAGCGCCGCCAGGAATTAAACGAATTAGAAAAAAGATTTAGCCAGAAAGAAGTTAACCTTGACCGCCGCCTTGAGCTGTTGGAAAAAAAGGAAAAGGAACTTGAAGCAAAGACAGCGAATCTGGTGCGTCAGGAAGAAGGCTATAAAGCTAAGGAGACTCAACTTTATAATTTAATTGCCGAAGAGAAAGAGCGCCTTCAGAAAATATCATCCTTGTCACAGGAGGAAGCAAAACAGATTCTTCTTAAGCGGTTAAGTGAAGAACTGCATTCGGAAAAGGCAATCCTGATTAAAAGGCAGGAAGAGGAATTACGCGCCCAGGCCAATAAGATGGCCACCGATATTATAAGCTTGGCAATTAAAAGGTATGCTGCTGATTACGCGGCTGAATCTACGGTAAGCGTGGTTCATTTGCCTAATGATGAAATGAAGGGAAGGGTTATCGGGCGCGAGGGAAGGAATATCCGCGCATTGGAAATGACTACTGGGGTCGATGTGATTATTGATGATACCCCCGAGAGCGTAATCCTTTCCAGCTTTGATCCGATCAGGCGCGAGATCGCCCGTGTATCTTTGGAAAAGCTGATTAGCGACGGCCGTATTCATCCGGCGCGCATAGAAGAGGTAGTAGTAAAGGCGCGCAAGGACCTGGAAGAAAAAATCCAGCAAAAGGGTGAGGAGGCTTGTTTTGAATTAGGGGTTGAAGGAATATGCCCTGAGTTAATGCGGCTTATAGGGCGCCTGAGTTTTCGTACCAGCTTTGGCCAGAACGCCCTGCAGCATTCGGTTGAGGTAGCGTATTTCTTGGGGATGATGGCGTCAGAGTTAGGCGCAGGTGTACGCTTGGCGCGGCGCGTCGGATTGCTGCATGATATCGGTAAGGCAGTTGACCAGCAGCAAGAAGGGACTCACGCCCGTATTGGCGCAAGCCTGGCAAAAAAATACGGTGAGTCCAATGAGGTTATTCATGCGATCGAATCTCACCATGAAGAGCAGACTCCGGTGACCCTGTTTGCAATTTTAGCGGTAGCCGCGGATGCAATAAGCGCAGCCCGGCCGGGCGCACGCAAGGAAACCCTGGAAGCATATATTAAGAGATTAGAGAAGTTAGAAGGGATTGCTAATCTTTTTAAAGGGGTCGAGAAATCTTATGCGATTCAGGCCGGCCGCGAAATTCGCGTTATTGTCGAGCCGCAGAGAATCGACGACAACGAGGCAGTTAATCTCTCGCGCGAGATAAAGAAAAAGATCGAAGAGGGATTGGAATATCCCGGACAGATTAAGGTAACCGTGATTCGCGAAATCAGGGCAATCGAATACGCCAAATAGATTTGGTTATAGGGTTATAGGGTTGGACCCAATAACTCAATAACGAAATGAGATGAAAATACTGTTTATAGGGGATATTGTAGGCAGGCCGGGCAGGCAAACGATTAAGTTTTTGCTGCCCGAGCTTAAAAAGGAATTCAATATTGATTTTGTTATTGCCAATATTGAAAATGCCGCCGGGGGCTCAGGGAGTACCCCGGGGGTAACCAATGAGCTGATTGAGTACGGGATAGATGTGTTTACTTCCGGCGACCACATCTTTAAAAAACGCGACATACTCACAATAATCAATACGCAAAAACAACTCCTGCGCCCGGCAAATTTTCCGCCTACTGCACCCGGCCGGGGCGGCGGGGTTTTTAAGACAAAACAAGGCACCCCGATTGCGGTAATTAGTATTTTGGGGCGTGTTTTTATGGAGGCAAGGGAGTGCCCTTTTCGCGTGGTAAAGGATGAAATCGATAAGGCTAAATGTAAGGTAGTGATTGTTGATTTTCATGCCGAAGCAACCTCTGAGAAGGTGGCAATGGGATGGTATTTAGACGGTATTGTGAGCGCGGTCTTAGGCACGCATACGCATATTCAAACTGCTGATGAAAAGGTCCTGCCTCAGGGCACTGCCTATATTACTGATGTAGGAATGGCCGGGCCGCATCATTCGGTTATCGGCCGCAAAATCGACGGCGTATTAGCAAGATTCATTACCCAGGTTGAGCATCGCTTTGAAGTGGCGGATGAAGACTTACAGCTGCAGGGCGTGGTTCTTGATATTGATCAAGATACGGGAAAAGCAAGGTCAATTACCCGGATCCAGAGAAAATACAATACATAAAATGAGCCTTAACCGGTTAAGGGGAATTTAGATGATTTTTAAAACTAAAAGCAGGGGATTTTTAAATTGTTTAAGCGGCATTATCATTTTGGCCTCTTTCGCCTGCTTAACGCCCCAATTATCTGCCCAAGACAGCGACATAGATTTTAACCTGGATATAACCGGCAAGACAAAACTAACCCCTTATCTTTTACAAAAATCCGGCATAGATTTAAGCGGCCGCGGTTTTCACAATGACCCTACCTGGCCGCGGAATTTAGCTTCACCCGAAGCCCTGGCTTTGCTTGATCAGGAGTTGAATTTACAGGGCGGCATCTTTCGTTTGCAATTTGACCTTTGGGAGTTTGTCCAATTGGCAAAAAATAAACAGATGCAGACAAAATTCCTTGATAATTATTCAAGGGTGATTAAGAATATAAATGCCGCAGGGGGAATCACGATTTTAAATTTATACGGCATGCCCCCGGGGCTAGGCAAGGTTCTGAATAAAAAAAGTTCGCCCTGGGATATTAAGGCATTCAAGGGGTTGGTTAAGGATATTATCCGTTATTTAAGCTGCGAGCGCGGCTATAATATCTGGTATGAGGTTTGGACTGCCCCGGATTTGGATGATTTCTTCATCGGCGATAAAAAGGAATATTTTAATATTTATCAGGTGGTAGCCGAAAGCGTAAAAGAGCTTGAGAAGGAAACCAATCAGAATATCTCAGTCGGCGGCCCGGGCACAACTGCCTGGTTTCAGAATGTATCCGGCAATACGATTACCTATCCGGAAAACAGCTTGATTTATGAGCTTATCCGTTTTTGTTACCGCCGAAAACTCCCCCTGGATTTTATCAGCTGGCATGCCTATACCAGCGATCCGCTTATTGAAAGCGCAGCCACCCGCTATAAAGATACCGTGCCTGAGCTTATCCGTGAATGGCTTTCTTATTTTAGCTTAGACCCGAACATGCCCTTGGTGATTAGCGAGTGGAATTATGATGCGGGGTTGAATTTTGAGCTTAAGCGGGGCTGGGAATCCCATGTTGCCGCCAGTTTTATCCCCAGCCGAATACGCAATATGCTTAAGGCAGGGATTGATTATCAGCTATTTTTCTGCCTGGAGGATTTTAAAAACAATAAAGAAGGGGTTAATCAAAACGTGGGATTGTTCTGGTTTGAACCGGAATATACCAAGTACACCGGCGGCCCAAAATCAATGTTTAATGTAATGCGCATGCTTAATATGCTCGGCAGCGAGATGTTTCTTTCCTCGCGCCTGGATCATGAGTTTAGCGGCATAATCGCAACCAAGACCAAAACCGGCCTGGCCTTACTTTTATTTAATTACATTGACCCGCATATTGTTAAGAATTATCTTTCCCGGCACCTCTCGGAGCTAGACCCGAAGCTTGCAAAGAGCCTGATAAATCTGATAAATTCTGATGATTGGGCAAAGATTATAAGTAAAGAGATTCCCGTAGACAGCCTGCGCCTGAATAAAAAAATAAAGGCGAAGATTAAAGAGGCAATTGCCTTGAATGATATTGCAAGCCAATTAGCCCAACACCCGCAGAATATAAACATCAACCTAGCTAATCTTAATGATAATTATATTTATAAAAAATATGTCGTGGATAAAACCTGCCGCTTAAATTGCGAATTCCTGCCTAGAAGTGAGAAAAAAATCAGGGATGTTAATACTTATAAGGAAACCGTAAGCTTGGAGCCTTATTCGGTGGTTTTAATCACCATGGATAAAGAACAATTTTTTTCTGCCGAAGATAAAGAGAAAAGCCGGGTAACTGCGGTTGACGCCGGGGATTTAATCAAGGAAAATCACAAAGCAGTTGAATAATTTGATAATACGAACCAGCCAAGGGCCAAGCCCTTTAGGCTGATTAACAAAGGAGCGAGGCAAAAAATGTGGCGAGGCATAAATAAGCGTCAGTTTCCGCGCGTAGATTATCCGTGTAAGGTTGCGATTTTAAAGGATAAGCCGTTTAGCGCGCACACCGAGAATATCGGC
Organism: Candidatus Omnitrophota bacterium; assembly: GCA_043816835.1. Lineage (GTDB taxonomy): Bacteria > Omnitrophota > Gorgyraeia > Gygaellales > JAHJCI01 > JBDRHJ01. The sequence continues at coordinate 9,066 of JBDRHJ010000051.1, read as the reverse complement.
ACGGGCGGAATTTGTGTGGTGATGAAAGAAGAATTAGCAAAATTTTCTTCGGTAGGGCTGGTGCTTGATTTAAATGATAAGCGGGATGCCCTTGAATGTAACGGGAGTGTTGTTTGGGCAGTGCCGCGGGATAAGGCTTTTGATATCGGTATTGAGTTTAGCGATATTAAAGAAGCCGACCGCTTAAGAATCGAGAACATCCTTAAGGGTGTTTAAGGGTAATGAACGCAAAAAAACAGGCCGGTTTAGAAGCTAAAGATTCGGCCGAGCATATTTATACGGTAAGCGAATTAACCGATGACATAAAATTGGTGCTTGAAAGTACGCTTGCCTCGGTTTGGATTGAAGGCGAAATCTCGAATTTTATCGATCATATATCAGGCCACATGTATTTTTCCCTTAAGGATAAGGGGGCGGTAATTTCCGCGTGTTTATTCAGGAATGTTAATCAGAATCTGAAATTTAAGCTTAAGGACGGCCTGAGTGTAGTTTGTTTCGGCAGGGTTACGGTTTACGGAAAGCGCGGCCAGTATCAGATTGTTGTGCAAAAGATCGAACCCAGGGGCGTGGGCGCTTTACAGTTGGCTTTTGAGCAGCTTAAAGAAAAATTATTCAAAGAGGGATTGTTTGCCCTCGCCCATAAAAAGCCTATTCCTTTATTACCCAGCTCAGTGGGTATCGTAACCTCGGCAAGCGGGGCAGCGGTCAGGGATATCCTGAAGATTCTAAAAACCGAGGCGGCATTCCTGCGCGTTGTGCTGCGGCCAACGGTTGTTCAGGGCCAGGATGCAAAAAACGATATTGCCAAGGCAATCGAGGAATTTAATCAATCCTGCTTGGTTGATGTTTTGATTGTCGGGCGCGGCGGCGGCAGCCTTGAAGATTTATGGGCATTTAATGAAGAGGTTGTTGCGCGGGCAATTTTTAATTCCAAAATTCCGGTTATCTCGGCAGTAGGCCATGAGATTGATACGACAATTTCGGATTTAGTCGCGGACTTGCGGGCAGAAACCCCGACTGCAGCAGCAAAAATAATTTCCAATAAAAAGGATGAGCTGCTCCGGATTATACGCGAAGATATTTTATTGCTTACCGGTTTTATCAGGGATAAGATTAATGAACTGGGAAGAAGGCTTAATCTGCAAATGGCGAGCCCGGCTTTTAAGCATCCGCTGCAGAAGATTGAGGAGTTCGAGCAGGACATTGATAATTTTGTTCATTCTGCGTCTTTGGCAATGCGCCACGTGCTTGAGGTAATCCAGGGAAGCCTGGCAACAGTCTTAGGCAGATTTGAGGCATTGAATCCGATTTCGATTTTAGTGCGCGGATTTAGTTTAACCACAACCCAAGACGGTAAGATTATCAAGGATGCAGGATCACTTAAAAAAGGCGAGCGGGTAAATACAAAATTAGCAACCGGCAGTTTTCAGTCCGAAGTAATCCGCATAGACCTTACAAAGCAAAACATCGATAATTCGATAGAGACATAAAGGAGGGGTTTATGTCAAAGGGAATTGATTTTGAAAAATCATTAAAAAGGCTGGAAAAAATCGTCCAGGACTTAGAGGGCGGCAATCTTGCGCTTGATGAGGCATTAAAGAAATACGAGGAAGGCATTGAGCTTGCCAAGGATTGTTCCAAGACACTCAAGGAGGCGAAGATAAAGGTAGAGAAGCTGGTTAAAAAAGAAGGCAGCTTAGTTACCGAGGAATTCGCAGTCAAAGAAGAGGATTAGGATGTATCTTGAGAACATCGGGTCGCCAAAAGACCTGAAAAAATTAGAGATTAACCAGCTCCCCGAGCTTGCTGATGAGGTGCGCCGGCGGATTATTGAGGTTATTTCGTCAAACGGGGGGCATCTTGCATCCAGCCTGGGGGCAGTGGAATTAACCCTGGCATTGCATTATTGCCTGGATATGCCGGATGATAAGATTGTCTGGGATGTAGGGCATCAAACATATGCCCATAAGATTTTAACCGGCAGGAACAACCAATTTTCTTCGATTCGCCAACAAGGGGGCTTAAGCGGATTTCCTAATCCCAAAGAATCCAAGTATGATACCTTTGTTGCCGGCCATAGCGGCACAGCAATATCCCTTGCCTTGGGGCTGGCAGTAAGCAATCCCCAGGCAAAGGTTATTGCGGTTATCGGCGACGGGTCTTTAAGTAACGGGCTTTGTTTCGAGGGTTTGAATAATGTCGGGCACCTTAATTCGAATTTATTGGTAATTTTAAATACCAATGAATTAAGCATTGCCCCTAATGCCGGGGCATTAAGCGTTTATATTAACAAGATAATCTCGCTTCCGATATACAACCGCTTTCGCACAAAGGTGGAAAATTTATTAAAAACGCGCATCCCCCGCGGCCAGCGCATTTTAAAGATGATTGACAGGTTTGATGAGGCAGTTAAGAGCTTGTTTGTGCCGGGGATGCTTTTTGAGGAATTAGGGTTTCGCTATTTCGGCCCATTAGACGGCCATAACCTAAAAGTGCTTATTCCGGCCTTAAAGAACATCCTTCAGATTCCCGGGCCGCGTTTATTGCATTTGGTAACTGTTAAGGGAAAAGGATACTTACCCGCAGAAAGGGATCCGGTGAGGTTTCACAGTGCGGGGCCTTTTGATGTATCAACCGGACAAGCGCATGTTCAAGATTCTAACGAGATAAGTTATACCGAGGTTTTTAGCCGGAAGATAGTTGAATTAGCCAAAGCCAATCTTAAGATTGTTGCGGTTACTGCTGCCATGCCTGAGGGCACAGGATTAGATAAGTTTCGCGAAGCATATCCTAAGCGCTTTTTTGATGTCGGCATTGCCGAGTCGCATGCGGTTTGTTTTGCCGCCGGGTTAAACCGCGGCGGTTTTAAGCCGGTGGTTGCGATTTATTCTACGTTTCTTCAGCGCGCTTATGATCAGGTTATGCAAGACCTGACCCTGCAGGGCTTAAACCTGGTTCTGGCAATTGACCGCGCAGGGATTGTCGGTGCAGACGGGGTAACCCATCAGGGGGTATTTGACCTTGCTTATTTAAGGACTATTCCTGATTTAGTAATCATGGCCCCGGGAAGCAAAAATGAGTTTGAAGCAATGCTTGAGCTTGCTTTGGTTTTAGACAAGGCTGTGGCAATCAGGTATCCAAAAGCCGATTGTCCTTTGGATGATTATTCTGTATCCCCAATGCAATTAGGCAAGGCAGAAATTTTAAAACAGGGCCGAGATGTTTGTTTAATTGCCTTAGGCAGCATGGTATTACCGGCCCTGGAGGCTGCTAATGCATTAGAGGGCAAGGGGATTTCTTGTTCAATGATTAATGCGCGATTCCTTAAGCCATTAGACGGCGGTTTATTAAATAAAATAGAAGCAAAGCATATTTTTACGATTGAAGACGGGATAATTGACGGCGGGCTCGGCTCGGCAGTGCAGGGGTTGATAAATAAGCCCGTAGAGAGAATCGGGGTGCCTTGTGAATTTGTTACCCATGCTGCCCGCAATATTTTGCTTGAGAATTACGGGTTAACCAAACAGGGGATTGTCGAGCGGGTTAATAAGGTTTTGAGTATTTAAGAATTAATATGCCTAAGATAACCATTGACCGGGAAAGATGTAAAGGGTGTCTCCTTTGTATTAGTTTTTGCCAGCGCGGCATGATTAAATTGGATAATAATTTAAACCGCCGCGGGGTAAAGACGGTTAAGTTTAATTCGAAAAACGAATGTTCAGGCTGTATGCAGTGTGCTTTGATTTGTCCGGATTGTTGTATTGAGGTATATAAATAGCCCCACACTTACGCGTGGGGGAAATGCAATGGCGAATAAAAAAGTATTAATGAGCGGGAATGAGGCAATCGGCGAGGGCGCGGTTCAGGCAGGTTGTGCGCTTTATGCCGGATATCCGATTACCCCCCAGAACGAACTTATTGCTTATATGGCAAAGCGGATGGCCGAGGAGCACAGGGTTTTTATCCAGTCTGAATCAGAATTAGCAGCAATAAGTATGGTTTTAGGTGCTTCCGCAGTAGGGGAGCGCACAATGACTTCATCTTCAAGCCCGGGGATAAGCCTTAAGCAGGAGGGGATTTCATACCTTGCCGGATGCCAGCTGCCTGCGGTAATTGTTAATATCATGCGCGGCGGCCCGGGATTAGGCAATATTGGGCCTTCCCAATCAGATTATTTCCAGGCAACAAAAGGCGGGGGCCACGGTGATTATCACGCGATTGTTCTTGCCCCCTTTACAGTGCAGGAAGCATTTGATTTAACAGTGTTGTCTTTTGAGCTTGCTGATAAATACAGAACCCCGGTTTATGTCCTGGCCGATGGGATACTCGGGCAAATGATGGAACCGGTCCAGTTTTCAGTTGTTGGTTCTCAGTTGTCAGAGAAAAAACTAAAAACTAAAAACCGGAAACTAACAACTAAGCCCTGGGCTTTAACCGGGTGCAAGGGGCGCAAGCCGAATTTTATAAAGTCACTTCATCTCAAAGAAGGGGGATTAGAGGAACACAATAGGTGCTTGCAGAAAAAATATAAAGAGATAAAAGCAAAATACCAGCGCTGGGAAGATTTAAATATCAATGATGCAGAGATTATCCTGGTTGCTTATGGCACAATGGCGCGGATTTCCCGCAGCATAGTTAAACAGTTAAGGGAAAAGGGAAAGAAGATCGGGCTTATCCGTCCGATCAGCCTCTGGCCTTTTCCTGAAAAGGCATTCCGTCACATATCGTCAAAAAAAACACGTTATCTGGTAATTGAAATGTCGCACGGCCAGATGCTTGAGGATGTTTTGCTTGCACTTTCCGGCAGGGCGCGGGTGGATTTCTTTGGCCGCGCAGGCGGGGAAATGCCGCCGGAAGAAGAAATTATAAAAAAGATTAATAAGTTAAAATAACTTAACTAAATTTTAAAAGTTATTTTAGATACACACAGATAAAAGAAGGATACACACTGATATTTATGAGAAATCTACGTGAATCATATAACAGAACGCAATAATAATTGGTATGCAGAAAATATACAGCCATCCTAAATCACTGCGCAAGGTATCAACCCATTATTGCCCTGGCTGCGGCCACGGCATTGCCCATTCTTTGGTTGCTGAGGTTATCGATGAGCTTAAGATCAGGCAAAGGGTTATTGGGATTGCGCCCGTAGGCTGCGCTGTGTTGGCTTATGAATATTGGGATTTTGATACTTGTGAAGCAGCGCACGGCCGCGCCCTGGCAGTGGCAACCGGGATGAAACGGCTACACCCCGAGAATATTGTTTTTACTTATCAGGGGGACGGTGATTTAGCGGCAATCGGACCCTGCGAAACAGGTCATGCGGCAAACCGCGGGGAGAACCTCACGGTTATTTTTATTAATAATGCGGTTTACGGAATGACCGGCGGGCAAATGGCGCCAACCACACTTATCGGGCAAAAAACAGCAACCACGCCCTGGGGCCGCGATGTAAAGGATACCGGGTATCCTTTAAAGATTTCCGAATTGCTCGCGGGTCTTGCCGGGGTAAAATATGTTGAGCGCACAGCGCTTTATTCACCCCAAACAGTAATTCAAACCCGCCGGGCAATAAAACAGGCATTTAAGAATCAGGTTGATAATGTAGGTTTTTCATTGGTTGAGATTCTTTCGGCTTGCCCGACTTATTGGCAGAAAAGGCCAAAGCAGGCAATAGATTGGATAAGGGATGAAATGGTTAAGGAGTTTCCCTTAGGAAGAATGAAATAAGTAACCCCACACTTACGTGTGGGGAATAGATACCACACTCGTAAGAGCGTGGAGTCAGGAAAAAGAAAAAGATGCAAGAGCAGATAATAATCGCAGGCGCAGGCGGGCAGGGGATAGTTCTTCTGGGCAGGGTAATTGCCGAGGCTGCTTTAAAAAAGGGCCTGAATGTTACCGGGCTTCCTGCATACGGGGCTGCAGTGCGCGGGGGAACTTCGTATTATATGGTAACCTTATCTTCAACCGAAGTAGCCTCGCCTTATATCAGGAAAGCGGATACATTAATTATCATGAATGAGCCGTCTTTAATTAAATTCAGGAAAAAAATTAACAACAAGGGATTATTATTAATTAATACCTCTTTAGTTGAGCAAAAGGAACTGCTTGCTGATAATAAGTCCGTAACAACTTGCGCTTTGCCTTTTACTGATTCTGCGATAAAACTGGGTAATATAAAGGTAGCAAACATGATTGCCTTTGGCGCATATATCGGGAAAAAGAAAATTTTTACCAAGCAGATGGTTTTTAAGGTAATTGAAGAGATTGCCCCCCCGGGTAAAAAGGATTTGATTTGGATAAACCAGAAAGCAATAGAAGAAGGAATGAGGTTAGCAGATGATGCGGGTTAGATTTGCCCCCTCACCTACCGGGAATTTACATATCGGCGGAGCGCGGACTGCGCTTTTTAACTGGCTTTATGCCAGGGCAAACAGGGGAGAGTTTATCCTGCGTATCGAGGATACGGATCAGCTGCGCTCAAAAAAGGAATACCTGGATGAGATTTTAGAAAGCCTTAAATGGCTGGGGCTTGACTGGGATGAGGTTTATTATCAAAGCAAGCGCCGGGATATTCATCGCGAGCATGCCCAGAAGTTATTAAAACAGGGTAAGGCCTATCTTGCCCCGCCCCTGGAAGTAGAAGGCCAGGATAATTCAAACAAGCAAGAGGCAATAATATTTAAGGTAGAGCCGCAGATAATTAAGGTAAATGATTTAATTCACGGCGAGATTGAGTTTGACGCAAGCACGATTAAAGACCAGGTCCTGATTAAATCCGACGGCACACCGGCTTATAATTTTGCCTGCGTGGTTGATGATGCAACAATGAATATCAGTCATATAATCCGCGGGGATGACCATATCTCAAATACGCCGAAGCAGGTGCTTTTTTATCAGGCGCTTGGATTTAATTTGCCGGTATTTGCGCATGTCCCGCTGATTTTGGGTAAGGGCGGGGGAAGGCTTTCCAAGCGAACCGGGGCAACTGCGGTTAGTGAATACCGCCAAATGGGATTTTTGCCCGAGGCAATAGTGAATTATCTTCTGCTGCTTGGCTGGTCGCCGGGTGATGACCGCGAGATTATTGATATCCAATCAGCAATAAAGATTTTCGATATTAAAAACGCCAATAAAACTGCCGCCACCTTTGATGCGGATAAGCTTAACTGGGTTAGTAACCATTATATTAAGAATACCCCGATTGATAAACTCGCGGATTTGTTTATTCCCATACTTAAAACTCGCTTTCCTCAGGCAGAAGATTATTGTTCTGATAGGGAGTGGCTTAAGAATTTGATAAAATTATATCAAGGCAGGATTAATACATTAAACGATCTTACTGACTGGGCGGATTTTTTCTTTGTAAAGGATATTGAAATCGAAGAAGGGCTAGAGAATAAATTCTTAAGCCAGGATTTATCAAAGGAATTCAGCCTGTTTATTGAAAGAATAGAAAAGCTAAAGGATTTTACAATTGTTACTATTGAAGAGGAATTCAGGGATTTAGTAAAGGAATTGAATATAAAGTCACGCCAGCTTATCCATCCGATAAGGGTCGCCGTAACCGGGAAAACAGTAGGCCCGGGATTATTCGAGATTATATATTATCTAGGTAAGGCAAGGACTAAGTATAGACTGGGTAAGTGGGTAAAAGTATAGATTTGCCCTATAATGAGTCCTTGACATCAAAGATGTCAAGGGCGAATTAATCCCTGATAGCAGAACGCTGCGAAAACTTATTCTAAGTTTTCTTGCAGCTATCAGGATAAGTTTGATCATCAGACTTATGCTCGCTATCGCTCCATAAGTCTGGATCTCACTTACCCGAAGCCTATCCTGAAAATTTCGTTGAAATTTTCAGGATGCTTAGGCGAGGGTCGGTAGGAAGGTAAATTATAGAATTGTCTGTACGAATATAGTTTTTGCCCTGTCGTCTAAATAATGAGCACACAACTTATGGATTACCGGCTTTAGTGCTTCTGACATAAGTTGTAAGTGCGAATTAATCCTGAGTGAGGGAGCGCAAGCGACCGAATCGAAGGGTCGGTAGGAAAGTAAATAAGCAAATTACAGTATTGCCCTGTCGTCTAAATAATGAGCGCATGGCTTATGGATTAGCTGTTTACGTGTTTCTGACATAAGTCATAAGCGCGAATTAATCCTGAGTGAGGGAGCGCAAGCGACCGAATCGAAGGGTCGGTAGGAAGGTAAATTATAGAATTGTCTGTACGAATATAGTTTTTGCCCTGTCGTCTAATCGGTAGGACACCAGATTCTGGATCTGGGTATTTTGGTTCGAGTCCAAACGGGGCAGCCATTGTTGACAACTGTCCGAAACGGGGATAGCGAGATTATATAATATTACTGGGATTTTAGCTCTTAGAAAGTTATAATTTAAGGAAAATGAAGAATAATAAAAATGTTTATATAATAGCTGGGCCTAATGGTTCAGGTAAAACAACCTTTGCTAAGGAATTTTTGCCTAACTATGCAAAATGTCCAAATTTTGTCAATGCTGATCTTATTGCGCAAGGATTATCCCCATTTTCACCACAACAGGTAGCAATTAAAGCTGGGAAGCTTGTTTTACAGCAAATAAAAGAATTCATAGAGAGGAATGTTGATTTTGGTTTCGAAACTACTCTTGCAGGTAAAACTTACTTAAGACATTTCCATAAGTTAAAAGAGAAAGGATATAGGCTTCATATTTTCTTTCTATGGATACCCAGTTCTCAATTGGCTATAGCTCGTATTAAAGATAGGGTCGCGCAAGGCGGACACCACATACCAAACGAGGATGTAAAAAGGCGTTTTGAAAGAAGCCTAATCAATTTTTTCAGTGTGTATCGTCCGTTAATAGATACTTGGTTATTGTTTGACAATTCAGAGAAAGAGCCTAAACTGATTGCGAAAAGAGGCAATTCGCATATTGATGTTCGCAACAATGACTTATTCCAGAAGATACTAAATAAAACAGGAGTTAATTTATGAAAAAACGATTAACATTGCATGAAAAAGCCGAACTTGCCATGAAAGAAGCGGTGAAGAAAGTAGTAA
>JBDRHJ010000050.1:0-4343 GCA_043816835.1 Candidatus Omnitrophota bacterium | reverse complement strand
AACGAAAATCAGATTATTCGTGATTATCCTTCCGGCACAGAAAAGATTCTTGCCAATGATGTTACTGCTTTAGCCTTTTCTTTAAACGGTAATTTTTTGGATATTCAGTTTACTTGTGCCAAGATAGTACAGCGCAGGAATTTGTCGCTGTCTTTAAGGGGACATGCGGGGTTAAGAAATTAATCCCGTTAGACCTTGATTTTATACGTATGTTCTTAAATGCGAAAAAACAGGAACATTTTACACCGGCACTACAGATAATTTAGAGAAGACTAGAGCAACATAATAACTGCCGGATATATTATACGAAAAATAGACTTCCTGTCAGGTTAGTTTATTTTGAAGTGTGTCTAAATAAAGATGATGCTTACCCCGTTAGAAATTTTGTTCTAATACTTGGTAAAATTGGTATTTCTAACGGGGCTTATCACAGAGAACGATATTTGAAAACGGGGACGGGAAAGAGATACCTTAAGAATCGATTAAAGAAAGGTCTAATGGGATGAATAAACGCGGAATTGCCTTAGTGCTTTCTTATATGGTTATTGCGGTGTTGACGATTTTGGGCACAGGTTTTATTACCCGCGCAGTTTCTGAGCGTAATATTGCCCGCAGGTATGTTAATTCGGTTAATGCATTCTGGATGTGCGAGTCGGGAATAAGCCGGGCATTGAGTGAGATGAGGACCAATTTTGAGGTTAGCGGAACCGGTTTATGGTCAGGGGCTTTAAGCCAGGGTAGTTATTCAGTTGATGTGGAGGTTGTTGGATCAATGCGCAAGGTAACGGTTCACGGGTTTTCTCCGGCTACCGGCCCAACACAAGCAGAGCGTATTGTCGAGGTGATGTTAAGCGGTGGCACACCATCTAATTTTTTTGACAATGTGGTATATTCTGCCGGGGATGTTACCTTAAATGGCGATACTTATATTATAGACGGCGATGTTATTTATGCTGATACGATTAATGATACAGACCATATTACCGGGACGGTTATAAATGAACCTGAAGCAAGCCCCTTGGCGCTTTTTGATTTTGAAGAATTGCGCGCAATAAGCCAAACCCAGGGTAATGTTTATAACGACGCGCGCCTGGATGATGTTCAGGACGGCAGCGATAGCTTCCCGACGGACTTTTGGTTTTCTGATCCAACTGATCCCACTGACCCCACAACCGGGGAGCCCAATGTTGTTTATATTGAAGCGGATTTGAAGCTTAACGGCAGCATCGGCACGATTGGCGGATTTTTCGTGGTTGTCGGTGATGTGGTTACTAATCCCGGGGCAGTTGAGGACTTAACAATTAATGGGAATGGGCAAATCGAGGGAATAATTTATACGCGAGGCCAATTCAGGATTAATGGCGGAGGGGGGAACTTAAATGTTGACGGAGGGGTTTGGGCAGGTACTGAGGTAAGATTAAACGGTAATGCGGAGATTGCCTATAACCAGGATTATATGACTGCAATTGATGCATTGGATATTGATGTTCAGGTTCAAATCGCTTCTTGGAGGGATACACAAAATCCTTTTAAGATTTCACCTTAAATAATAATTATGGGTTTTACCAATCTGATAACTAATTTTAAAACTCATTTTAAGCCTAAACAAAGCAATAAAATCCGCATCGGGCTGGATTGGGGTTTTTCTTCATTAAAGGTAGTTGTCTTAGAAGCCAAGCAAGGCCAGGCTTATCTTCTTAAGGATGCCAGGATTATTCAGTGTTCTTCCGAAGGCCCGGATTTGGGTTCTTTGGTTAAGGAGCTGGATTTTTCCGGGGGCATTAACCTGGGTATCTGCGGCCCGGATGTAGTAATAAGATACGTGGAAATGGCAAAAATGGGTGAAGAGGAATTCAAGGCCTCCCTAAGATACGAAGCAGCTTCTCATTTACCGTTTCCGGTAGATGATTTGAATCTTGACGGGGTAATCCTCAAGGATTTAGCCGATAATAAGATGCTGGTGATGCTCGCGGCTGCCAGGAAAAATTTTATTGATCAGCAATTAAGGTTATTTCAGGAAACAAAGATTAAGGTAAATATCCTGGATATCGATTCCCTGGCATTAATCAATGCCTTTAGCTATACTCACCCGGGTGACGGTATTTTATCCGGCGCAGTAGCCTTGCTTAATATCGGCGCTACGGTAACTAATATTAATATTCTTGAAGATGGTATTCCGTGCTTTAGCCGCGATATCAATTTCGGGGGGCGGGATTTTGCTGATAAGCTCTCTCACGAAACAATGATAACCAATTTTGTAACCGAGCTTAGGAAATCATTTGATTATTATGAGGCAGGAAGCACAACAATTATCCATACGATTTTCTTAAGCGGCGGGGGCAGCCTGGTATTCGGTTTACAGAATAATCTAGAGAATCTTTTAGCGATTTCCATAGAGCGATGGAACCCTTGCGCTAATTTTGAGTTTGCCGCAGGATTAGATAAAGGGGATATTGAAAAAACCTCTTCTCAGCTTGCGGTGGCAGTTGGGTTAGCTTTACGTTAATCACGCCTGCCTGCTGGCAGGCAGGCGTAAATAACCCAGCGCTAATTTTAATTTCTGTTTTTTGAGGAAAATTAGTGCTGGATAAATTCAGCCGGATAACTTATGTCGTTTGCAAGAACTCCATAAGTTATGGCTTCATTTATGATTGAGATAAATTTATTACCCGAGGAATTTAAGCAAGACAAGCCAAGGCAATCCCTGCTTTCACAAGTACAGGTATTTTGGTATATCCTTCCTGTTGTTTTTGCACTGCTTTTAATCATTCATTTATCCCTGGGCGGAATCTATATATCCAAGTTGCTGCAGTATAAAGCAATGGAAAAGAAATGGGTACAATTAACCCCCGAGCATCAAAAAGTGCAGGAGTGGAAGAAACAGCATAAGATTAGCGGCCAGCAAACCGCAGAGATGAATAAATTACTTGAACAAAGAATAACTATTTCGGATAAATTGCAGGTATTAAGCAAAGGGCTGCCTAACGGCATTTGGCTTAATTCCCTTGATTTAAAAAATGAGAAATTTGAGCTTAAGGGTTCGGTTGTTTCTTTAGAAAAAGACCAGATGCGTTTGCTTAACCGCTTTATAAGCTACCTTAAAGAAGATGCGCGCTTTTTTAAGGATTTTAGCCGTTTCGAATTGGGCCGCGTGACAATGCGTACGTTGGGCTCTTTTGCAATAATGGATTTTATCTTGGAAGGCGAGTTAAATGCGGTTGATTAGCCAGCGTTAAACTTAAACGATGAAAAAAATAAAGCTGAAGGAATTATTAAACGAAATTTCACAGGACAAAAATAAATTCGCGATTGTAGTTTTTGCCGTAGTAATCTTTTTATCTTTGGATTTATTTTTTGTTTTAAAATCCCAAATGCGCATGCTGACAACAATCAGCCCCAAGATCGTAGGATTAAAAAATAACCTCAAGGAGTTCAATTCAGATTTGGCCAGGATGCAAGGGAAAAAGCAGGGCGTACAAGAAATTCAGGAAAGGTCAATCGTATCTGCCGGGCAGATGCCCTGGGTGATCGAAGAAATTTCCCGCTTAGCTAATCAGAAACAGATAAAGATATTTCAGATAAAGCCTATTCGGGAACTTCCCCCGGCAAAAACAAAGACGCGCAAGCAACCTGTTGTCGACACAGGGCAATATTCGTCTACCTTAATCAGCCTGGATATATCTGCGGGGTATCATCAGTTAGCCGGATTCCTGGCAGAGCTGGAGAATCATCATATACTTTTTGAAGTTCAAGAATTACAGATGCAGCCTAGCGATGAAAATGTGTTTGAGCATGCAATAGAATTAAAACTAAAGACATATGTGTCGAACCAATAGCGTAGAGCGTACAGCGTATAGCGTAGATAAGCTAAATGTCAGAAAAGAGAAGACCGCTTTTTGTTCTTCGTCATCTGTCTTCTGTTTTCTGTCTTCTGTTCTCTGCCTTCTGCCTTCTCTTTTCTGCCTTCTGTCTTTTGTCTTCTGCCTTCTGTTTTCTGTTTTCTCTTATCTGTCATCTGATTGTTTTGCCGAAGATCGGATTACTTATGATGACGGCAAGAGGCGCGATCCATTCCTTGCCTTGGTAACCCCCGATGGCAGGCTTCTTAATTTCGAGCCGGTTAATTCAGAGGCAAAAATAATTCTAGAGGGAATTTTTTATGATGAGAATGGGCGTTCTTATGCTATAATTAACGCTGAAGTGGTCAGTGTCGGCGATTATATTTTTGGCCATGCGGTTTTTAAAATCGAGGAAAATAAGGTAACGCTTCTAAAAGATAATAAGGCCGTAGAATATATTTTAGAAAAAGACGAGACTTACACAACGAAGTGATTAGTGAGTCT
>JBDRHJ010000049.1:0-3250 GCA_043816835.1 Candidatus Omnitrophota bacterium | reverse complement strand
GGCCTGTAGCATCTTAATTATATCTATGGCAATCGAAAAGCGTATATCGTCAGTATTCGGTTTAAAGCTTAAACCAAGAACGCCGATTGTTTTCCCTGGAATTGTCCAAACCGCATCCTCGATTTTTTTTAATAAAACCTGTTTTTGCCTTTTATTTATCTTTACTACCTCCCGAAGTAAATCAAAATCATATCCTGCCTTTTTAGAGATATAAATAAATGCTTCTAAGTCTTTAGGAAAGCAAAACCCGCCAAACCCGCAACCCGCATCAAGAAATGCACGGCCAATACGCTCGTCTAATCCCATACCCTCGGCGACCTTAATCACATTTGCCCCCACCTTATCGCAGAGACAGGCAATTGCATTGATAAAAGAAATCTTAGTGGCTAAAAAGGAATTTGAGGCATGCTTAATAATTTCCGCGGTTTTAATATCAGTAACTACAATCGGTGCCTTTATTGGCTTAAAAAGTGCGCGCATAACCTTTTCTGCCTTTTTATCCTTAAGGCCTAATATAATGCGGTCGGGATGCAGGGTATCTTTAATTGCTGACCCCTCACGTAAAAACTCAGGGTTAGAAACTATGCTAAAACCCACCTTGCGCCGGTTATGCATTAAAATTGTACGCCGAATCCACTCCCCGGTTTCAACCGGTACCGTACTCTTGCCGACAATTATCTTATATTCCTTCATATTCTGGGCAATTTTGTAGGCTACATTCTCAATAGAAGCTAAATCTGCGCTTCCGTTTTCCCGCGGCGGCGTGCCAACGCAAATAAAAATTACCAGAGACTGATTAACTAATTCCGGCAAACTATGGGTAAAATTCAGCCTTTTTGCCTTAAGATTATTCTTTACCAACTCCTTAAGTCCGGGCTCATAAATTGGGATAATACCCTTTTGAAGTTTCGTAATCTTTTGCCGGTCGCTATCCTGACAAATTACCTTATTGCCTAAATCAGCAAACACTGCTGCAGTAACTAAACCAACGTAACCGGCTCCAACAACCCCAATTTGCTGCATTATTTACCCCCTAATTTATTTTTAAACCACTCGACAGTCCGCGCCAGCCCTTCTTTAAAATCAATCTGCGGCTGATAGCCAATAAGTTTTTTTGCCTGCGAAATATCTGCCAGGGTTTTAAAAACATCCCCTTGCCTTGGCGGATGATGAACAGCTTGAATGTTTTTTTCCCCGATTTTATTCAAAGCCTTAACTAAGCCTAAGATAGAATTATCCCTGGCATTGGCGATATTAAGAACTACCCATTTAATATCCGGGGCAACTGCAGCTAAAATATTCGCCTCAACAACATTATCGATATAAGTGAAATCACGCGACTGCTTGCCTTTGCCGTCCACAGGATAAGGTTGGTTATTTAAAAGACAGTGAATAAATTTGGGGATTACCACTGCGTATTCATCATCCAATGCCTGACGCGGCCCAAAAACATTAAAATAGCGCAAACAGACAGTTGATAAATTATAATTCTCCGAATATACGCGGCAATAATACTCACCGGCTAATTTAGTTAAAGCATAGGGAGAAATAAGGCGGGGGGAATCAGTTTCTACCTGCGGAAACTTATCGGTTTCTCCGTAGATAGAACTTGAGGAAGCAAAAACAAAGCGCTTAACCTTCTCTTTCTTGGCAGCCTCAAGCATATTCAGGGTGCCATTGATATTTACTTCATTAAAACTAATAGGGTCATCTAAGGACTTAGGTACTGAACGAAGGGCTGCCTGGTGAAAAATAGCGTCAATATCCCGGCATGCCTCCTGGCAGGTTGAGGAATCGCGAATATCGCCTTTAATTAGCGTATAGCGGATAGCGTTTAGCGTATAGTTTTTAGTAAAAGATAGGTTTTCTTCTTTTCCCGACGATAAATTATCAAGCACAACAACCGAATGGCCATCCTTAAGCAATCTTTCGGTAATATGAGAGCCGATAAATCCCGCGCCCCCGGTTACCAAAAATCGCCGCATATTTAACCTCCCCTTTTTAGTGCCGATATTTGAAAAACAGGGATATCGCCAAAATTAGCGTAATAAGAATAACAACATTAGCAGTTACAATAATCGCGTCTTTAAGATGAATCCCGTAAAAAATCCATAAAGATACGCCGCAAGACAGCTGCAATAAAGTAGCTAAGCTAACATCGGAAGATTTTTTTGTCCTCACAATCTTTATTACCTGGGGGACAAAGGAAAACATTGTCAGAATTGCTGCGCTCATGCCAATTACCGGCCAAATCATTGTTTTTTGATATTAAAAAAACGGCGCGAACCCACTTTAAGAATACCCGATGAATCAATCACAAAATTTTCGTCTTTGATTTTTTGATTATTAAAAGAAACTGCCCCCTGCCGGATAAGCCGGCGGGCTTCATTGCCGCTTTTGCTTATTTTGCTCTCAATGATAATCTCAACAATCCGGCGCGCACCCTTGATTTTAAATTCTGCGATATCGCGGGGAATCTGGCGCTTAGAAAACACACGCCCAAATTCCTCGCGCGCTGCCAGGGCAAGCTTCTCGGAATAATACTGCGTAACAATTGTCTGAGCTAATTTAAGTTTTGCTTCTTTAGGATGCATCCCTTTTATCGCCTCTAAATCCTCATCGGTAAGTAAGGTAGGATTGTGCTTTCAACAGAAGATAAAAATACTTTGTTGACCTTGCCTTATACATTTAGAAAAGATGATCTTTATCATACTTTAGAACAGCCATTGATTGAAGCTGTAAATCAATCTCTTACAGATTCTAAATTAGCATATACTCAACAAGGAGTTGATGGATTATTAAGATATGTTATCTCTGAAATGAAACCAAGAGCAAGGACAAGACTTAGTAATACAATTTCTTCAACAGAAGATGCTTTTGTAAGGTTGTGTGGTGAAAGAAAAGTTGTTGGAATAACTGGTTGATATTATTTTTCTAAAATCTCTTTACCAACTTTTCTATAATCAATTTGTTTTTGCCTTATGTTTCTAAATACTTTTGGTAAAACAGTAAGGAATCTTTCTGTTTGTTCTATCATTTGTTGTTTTTTATCTGAATTAGGGACTATTTCTGCAGTATATCTTATTTTTTTGTTTTGCTGTTCTGAAATCCCTATAAATCTCATTGTGGCAGGAGGATTATTATTTTCAAGCTTTGCTACTTCTTGGTTTAATGTTTTTTCTAATCCCTTAGCTATTTCAATATCTGATATAAATTCAATATGAGCATATATAGGGCCTTGTTCAACATC
>JBDRHJ010000048.1:0-20169 GCA_043816835.1 Candidatus Omnitrophota bacterium | reverse complement strand
TCTGTGGTGAAAATCACCTGAAAGTTATCGCGAAGCGATTTTCGTGCCGTAATTAGATACTGAATATTCGGTGTGTAAAAAAGAGGCTTCCCTTAGAGGCTATGGCTTTTGAGGCTTATCCGGCCAGAATCGCTTAATCAAATCTGTTCTAAAGCCTGTTTCCTCGGGAAGAAAACACTCTGCCATAATCTTCCATCCGTTATCCAGGGCCTGCTCCAGCGGGATATTCACTGACAATTCCATCATCTGCCGCTCGAATATCTTTCCGTATTTTAAAAGCTTCTTGTCCCACTGGCTCATCCTAAAACCCATAGACCTTTTCTCTTCTACTTCCCGGTACTGGGCATAAAGCTGAATCATGCCGTCCATAATCGCGCGGTGGTCATCGCGGGTTTCTTTATTTACTAATTGCTTAAGCCGGCTTAAAGACCCAAAAGGCTCAATCCTGCCGCCCTTTAAATAAAACTGGCCTTCGGTAATATACCCGGTGTTGTCCGGCACAGGATGCGTAACATCATCCCCGGGCATGGTAGTAACACTAAGCACGGTAATCGAACCGGCGCCCTCGAAATCAACTGCCTTTTCATAGCGGGCAGCTAATTGACTATATAAATCCCCGGGATAACCCCGGTTAGAAGGAACCTGTTCCATGGTTATTGCGATCTCTTTTAACGCATCGCAGAAATTAGTCATGTCGGTAAGAAGCACCAGGACTCGCTTATTTTTTAAGGCAAAACATTCGGCAACCGCTAAGCATAAATCCGGCACCATAAGCCCCTCTACCACCGGGTCAGCTGCGGTATGAATAAAAAACACCGAGCGATTTAGTGCCCCGCCCTGCTCCAGGGTATCCCGGAAAAACATATATTGGTCATACTTAAGCCCGACGCCCCCTAGGACAATCATGTCAACCTCTGCCTGCAGGGCAATCCTTGCTAAGAGTTCATTATAGGGCTCACCGGAAACAGAAAATATCGGCAGCTTCTGCGACTCAACCAAAGAATTAAAAACATCGATCATCGGTATGTTCGTCCTGACCATATTATGCGGGATAATCCTTTTTGCCGGGTTTACTGCCGGGCCTTTTATTTCAACAAAATTATCCGAAAGCACAGGCCCATTATCCAGGGGCATGCCGCTACCGTTAAAAATCCTTCCCAGCATATTATCGGAAAAAGCAACCCGCATTGGATGCCCCAGGAACCGCACTTCATCCTGTGTAGAAATTCCCCTTGTCCCGGTAAAAACCTGCAGGAATACCATGTCGCCGTCTAATCTTATAACCTGGGCCAGGGACTTTCCTTTATAAGTAGAAACCTCTGCCAACTCTTCATAGGCAACCCCTTTGGCTTTTACCATAATTACGTTACCGGAAATGCTTAGTATTTTACTGTATACCTTTTTCATTATTTTTCAGAAACTGATTTGGCAATAAAATCATCAATTGCCTTATCCTGCTCTTTAAAAGGGGCAGAATCCCATTCTTTATAATTCCAATCAAGAAATAACTGCCTTAAGGAATAGAAAAACGCCCTTGATTTATCCTTATCATCAAAACTAAAATCTGCCCCTAAGATCTTATGCACCTTGCCAAATACGTATTCCTGCCGCAAGTCTTTGGTCTGGGCATCTATCTGATCAAAGGCATTCTGCTGCAGGTAAACGCTGTCTAAGAATTCGCTTTTTAAATAAATAATAAAATCCTGGTTGGAGGTCCCTTCTTCGCCAACCACCTTCATCATCTGGTTAACCTCATTACCCTTAAACAGGATTTCTTTGGCAAAATCAATTAACCCCTTATCAATAAAACTCTTATATCTGCTCCAGCTTTCCAGGGGATCAATGGAAGGAAATTTTCTTGCGTTGGCCCTGTCCCTTGATAATCCGTGAAAGGCGCCTACTACTTTAAGGGTTGCCTGGGTAACCGGTTCTTCAAAATTTCCCCCTGCCGGGCTAACCGTTCCCCCGATAGTAAGGCTGGCCTCTGTTCCGTTAATCAGCCTAACTGCGCCTGCCCGCTCATAAAATTCGGCAATATATGATTCAAGATAAGCCGGATACGCCTCCTCGCCGGGAATTTCCTCAAGCCTCCCGGAAATCTCCCGCATTGCCTGCGACCATCTTGATGTGGAATCTGCTAAAAGTAAAACATTTAACCCCATCTGCCGGTAATATTCCCCCAGGGTTGCTGCGGTATAAACAGAAGCATCTCTTGCGGCCACCGGCATAGAGCTTGTATTACAAATAATAATTGTCCGCTCCATTAATGATTTTCCTGTGCGCGGGTCAATTAATTTAGGAAACTCCCTTAAGGTTTCAACTACCTCGCCTGCCCTTTCCCCGCAAGCCGCAACCACAACAATATCTATCTCTGCATAGCGGCTGATTATCTGCTGCAGCACGGTCTTGCCGGCGCCAAAAGGACCCGGGATGCCGTAAGTCCCCCCTTTAACAATCGGGAAAAATGTATCGATAACGCGCACCCGGGTTACCAAAGGATCGTGCGGCGGAATCTTTTCCTTATATGCCTTAATCGGAATCTTAACCGGCCAGGTAAAAACCATATCCAGGTCTATTGAATTTCCTTTTTCATCCTTAAGCGTAGCTATAATATCATTTATTTTATAGTTTCCTTTGCCAACAATATTTTCTACCCGGTATTTCCCTGATAAGTTAAAGGGAACCATAACCCAATGCTTGAATATTCCTTCCGGCACATAACCTAAAAATTCCCCCGCGGTTACCGGGTCTCCTTTTTTTGCCAGGGGATTAAATTCCCATTGCTTTTGGAAATCCAACCTGTTTAAATAAACCCCGCGCTTCAGGAAAAAGCCGTGTTTTTCTGCCAGCTCAACAAGCGGATTTTGAAGCCCGTCATAAATCTGCCCGAGCAGCCCGGGGCCGAGTGTAACCGAAAGCATCTGGCCGGAAAACTCAACCTTATCCCCTATCTTAATCCCCCGGGTATCTTCAAAAACCTGCAGGTAAGCAATCCCGCCCCTTATCCGGATTACCTCTGACATCAGCCGCTCTTCGCCTAAAAGCACAAACCCTACCTCATTCTGGCGAACCCTGCCAATAAAGGCAACCGAAATCATATTACCGTTAATTAATATAATCGACCCGAGATTTTTTGTCATAATTTTAGGCCCTTCCTTTAAAGGAATTAGTAAGGCCTATCCTCGCAGGATTAGCTTGTTTAAATGAGGGGCAAGTCTACCCTGGATAAATCTTCAAATCTTGCCTTGCCCTTTTCCTTGTTAAAGCTAAACTGCCTTTGTAATATTTGCAGCTTCAAATAATAAATTATCAAAAAATCTAAATCAAAAAAATGCCCTGCTTCCTGTTCTTCGAGAAAATCCCATTTTAAAAAAAGAAGCCTTTTTTCAACCACTAAGGGATTATTATCCCCCTCGACGATATCGCTTAAATACTTACTTAAGCGGTATTCAAGATTTTTCTTTTTTGCGCTTCTGTAAGCGCTAAGCTCCTGGGCTATTGAATATTCAAAGTCCTTCCAGGTTTTAAGAATTTGGGTATCATCTTCGTCCGGGCCGGGGTTATTTATGTCTACTTTGGACAAAAGCGCAAATTCAGTTTCAGAAAGCCACTTTTGCGATTCAGCAATAAAGTCGCCTGCTGTTATAGGCGGCTTATCGCTAAATTTAAGTAAAGGCAGGCTTGAAATTAAATAATAATATTTATCCACCGGTAATCTTTACAATAAAGGGGCGCAGATACTGTTTAAGGATTTCCAATATCGCCTGGTCAGTAAATTCGTAATGAAGATCCTCGCCCTTCATACCTATATATAGGCCCTTGTTTATATTCGGATTTACCTTAAAATCTATGCCCGATGCCAATTCCTTTTTAAGGTTCGAAAGTAGCAGAGCTTCTAACCTTTTTTTATCCTTTTCGCTTAAGGAAATCTCTAAGGCCGCATCCTTATTTTTTGACCAGGACTCGGTAATCTTAAGAATAAGCTCTTTGATAAAATCATCGGACAGGCTTTCTTTGATCTCGGTTTTTAGAATCCCCTCAAACACCTTGCCTATTTCCTGCTTCAGGCTAAGAACCGCATCCCTGACTGCCTGGACAATTGCCTGATCAGCATTATCTTTAAGCTTGGCTGCCCTTGTCTCTGCTTCACTGATGATTGTTTTTGCCTTTTGCTCTGCATCCCGGATAAGCACAACCTTGCTGTCTTCGGCCTGTTGGATAATTTCCCCGGCGCTTTTCTTTGCCTGATTAACACCGTCATGCTTTATTTTCTCGATTAAATTATTTAATTGCATTTCCATAATTAACTCCTTTAATGAGCAGACGACTTACGGAGCAAAGCGACGTAAATCGTAGGCCGAAGGCCGTCTGCGAATTAAACCCAGCCCTAATTTTTCTATCTCAAAGACTCCTCTTGACGCTGTTTAAGGCGAGTTCTTGTTTGACCATAATACTTTAATTTTCTCTCTCTTTCTCTGGCATCCAATTCCGAAAGATATGCTTCATAATAAATGAGTTTCCATTCATGCTTTGTATTATGTTGCTTAAGGCGCCGTTCTAAATCATTTGTGTAACCATAATACAATTTCTGCGTTTTTGCATTTTTTAAAACATATACATAAAATTAGGGCTGGGTCAGGTTCAGCAGATAAGTTATGGCCTTCGACTACGCTCAGGCCATAATCCTGAGTGAAATCGAAGGATTATGTCGCTCTTCGAGCTCCATAACTTATGTCTTCACTTGACAAATTTCAGCAAGCATGCTCTTAGCAGCCGCTAAAGGATTTTTTGCCTTGATAACCGGGCGGCCAACAACCAGATAATCGCTGCCGGCAATAACTGCCTGACAAGGCGAAGTTATTCGCTTTTGATCAGAACAATCTCTCTGTTTAATCCGGATTCCCGGGGTGATTATAGAAAAATTCCTGCCTAAATTTTTGCGCAATAAACGCGCCTCTTGCGCAGAAGCAACTACCCCGTCTAATCCGCATTTTTTCGCCAGCCTTGCCCGGCTTAACACCAATTGCCTGACCTTCTTACCTGATTTTTGGCTGGTTAAAACCGTAATCCCGACAATTAAGGGCGGCTTTATTTTTAAATGCCGGCTTTGTTTTTTTGCTGCCTGAACCGCTGCCTTAAGCATCTGGGCTTCGCCGGCAATATGAACATCAAGCATAAAAACCCTGAGCGCAACAGCCGCAGACACTGCATTTGCTACAGTATTGGGAATATCATAAAATTTTAAATCCAGGAATACCTTTGCCCCTTTTTTCTTAATCATACTTACGGCTTGGGCCCCGGCAGCAGTAAACAATTGGCTGCCGACTTTAAAAATCTTTACCGTAGGATACAAAATATCAACCAGGCGCTTTGCCTTTTTCAGGTTATCAACATCTAAAGCAATGATTAATTCAGGTTTCCGGCTCATATTTTTAAAGCCCCGATAATCTTTTTTATGTCTTTAATCTTGTGCTTTATCAGGTACTTTTTTATGCCTTTAATAACTTCAATGCTTGCCTTGGGATTTATAAAATTTACCGTGCCTAGCTCTACTGCACTTGCCCCGGCAAGCATAAATTCCAGCGCATCACTAGCAGTCATAATCCCGCCTACCCCGATTATGGGAAGCTTGATCTTAGATGCCACCTGATGAACCATATACAGGGCAATCGGCTTTATTGCCGGGCCGCTTAACCCGCCAAAGACCCCGGCTAAGCGCGGCTTTCTTTTAACTAAATCAATACTCATCCCGTAAACAGTATTAATCAAGCTTACTGCATCAGTACCTGCTTCTTGCACTGCCCGGGCAATCAAAACAATATCAGTAACATTTGGGGAAAGCTTGGTAATCAAGGTCTTTTTAGTAACCTCACGCACTGCCCTAACCACCTGATAAGCTGCCTTTGGGTCCTGGGAAACCAGTTTCGCCTTATCCCGGATATTCGGGCAGGAAATATTCAACTCGATTGCATCAACCGCCGCAAGCTGATTAAGGGCTTTTGCGATTTTTTTGAATTCTTTAACTGATTCCCCGGAAATACTGATGATTACGCGTGTGGAAAGTTTGCCAAGAAACGGAATTTTGTGCTTAATAAAATAATCGATGCCGTTATTGTGCAAGCCGATACAATTAAGCAATCCGCAAGGGGTTTCAATAACCCGCGGCATAGGGTTCCCCTGACGGGGCATCAGGGTAATTGTCTTGCTAACAATCGCCCCTATCCTGTTTAGGTCAATTAAATCCTTGAATTCCTCGCCGCAGCCAAAGGTTCCTGAAGCAACCAGGACAGGATTTTTTAGTTTAAGTTTGGCAATATTAACCGATAAATTAACCATCTAAAAGCATTATACACAAAATCCCTGATTCTGTAAAATGGTAATTTTAGCCCCGAGGCGAGGAATTACCTTTTCCTTGTTTGCTTAAATAACAGCTCTTTATAGCGGGGGTCTTGCCTGATAAACTGCAGGTCTGAATCCTTTTCCATAAATGCGAAATCATCGTAGCCTAAACTGATTGATCTTTTAAGCGCACGAAGGCTTAAGTCAACCATCTCAAGTAAAGAATAACTGCAGGCAAGATTATAATGCACTACCGGATCCTTTGGCCGCAGTTTCGCAAGCCGCTGGTCAATCCCTAAGCCTTGCTTATAGCGCCCCTGATGGGTATAAGCTTCGCCCAGGGCAATCAGGGCATTAACAAAATTCGGATTATCCCGCAGGATTTTTTCATAAAATGAGACTTCAAAATCAAGGTCTTCGCTATGGTGAATCATAGATTTTAATTGGTAGGCCTAAATCCTTAACAATAATATTCCCGCAATATTCGGGGCCTTCCCCGATTAAAAGTCCCTGTTTTTTTGCCATAAAGGTTATTGTCATAAGGGCGCGAATTGCAATACCGTGAATTTCCCCGGTTGTTGCATCCAGCCCAGAAGGAATATCGACTGCGATTACAGGAATCTTGGCTTTATTAACCAGGGAAATTACCTCTTTTAATATCCCCCTGACCTCACCCTTTAACCCAATCCCGAGGAGCGCATCAATAACTAACCCATAATCCTTAAGCCGCAAGGACTTAAGCCCTGCCTCATCTTTAATTTCAAATATCTGGTCAGTGGCTTTCTTGAGGATGTCAAAATTAACCTGCGCTTCATTTTTACTTTGTTCCTGCCCAACGAATGTGTATATATCTACCAGCTGCCTTGAGGCAAGCAAGTGACGCGCAGCAACAAAACCATCCCCGGCATTATTTCCTTTACCGCACAATATAGCAATGCGGCTCAATTTATTTTTATTAACAAACCCCAGGGCAGCCTGGGCAATGCCTGCCCCTGCATTTTCCATTAATACCAACGGCTCAATACCCCAGTCCTCTTTTGCCTTTTTATCTATCTCTTTTGCCTGTTGGGCAGTTAAAATAATTTCGCTCATGCCGGCTGCTGTACGCCCCCGGCAATAGTTATTAAAAATGAAATCAATAAAAGCTGGATTAACCAGCCGATTAAACAAACCCCTACTGCGCGCCAGATATTTTTATAATCAAGGGCGCTTTTTACCGCAATCACCATTGCTACAAGCATCCAGGCGCCGGCCAATGAAAAAACCATGCTCTGGAATCCTTCGATTACCCCCAGGATCCGGATTACCCCCGGGGCACTGGCAAAACCAATTGTCCGCAGCAACTCTCCCAAGTCAGCCTTGGTTTGCGGCTCAGGCATAAGTTTTGTGCCGATTAAATAAGTAAGCATTGCCCAGGTATACCAGCCAAGCAATCCAATAATCGCAGCAACGATTATGCCGCCAATCCCCACCTTGGCACCGCTGCCAATACCCGCAGCTAATGCAGAAAGCAAAACCACGCCCATTGCCTGTCTCAGGGTTGTCTTATCCTTTTCCACCTCTTCATAAAGGCCCACATCAAGCTTGGCTGCCCGAACCATCCTCTGCCACAAAATATTCATCATTCCCTCCTTACTTATGACCTATGACTTATGACTTAAAACTTACAACTTTCTTCTCTGACAACTAAGAACTAATCCCTCGGCTTCGCTCGAGGTTTAAGAGTCATAAGTCCTAAGTCTTAAGTCATAAATTTCCAAACTTACAACCTATGACTTATCCCGGATGAAGTTTCTCAAAGAAGTATAACTTCGGGATCCCGAAGCAATAATAAAGGAAAAATCATTGCGTTCGGGACAACTTATGACTTAAAACTTACAACCTTCTTATGGCTTATGACTTAAAGCTTACAACCCTTAATTTCTTTGTTTGCTGTAGATGCATCCGCAATAATTTTGCCGGTATAAATTATAACGCTTAGCAAACTCAATGGCAAGCGCAAAACCGCCCTTCTTTTTAAAATCACAATCAAAAAATTTTATCGGCCCGCCGATTGATTTAGCTATTTTATTGATTAAGGCAGCCTTTTTATGGGGGCTGATGCTTAAGGTTGTAGCAAAATAGTCTATCCCCGATTCCTGCGCTTTCCTGGCTGTTTCCTGAAGCCTTTGCTTAAAACACAAATTGCAACGCTTGCCCCCTTCGGGCTCATCCTCCAACCCCTTAACCTGCCCCAGCCAATTATCTTTATTATAGTCCGCAGGGATCAAATCAAATTTAAGAATCTCGCAAACTTCCCGGGCAACCCCTAAACGCCTGCGGTATTCATCTTCGAGATGGATATTGGGATTATAAAAAACCCCAAAGACCTTGAACCCTTCATGCCTTAATCTTTGTACAACCGAGCTTGCGCAAATTCCGCAGCAGATATGTAAAAGGATCTTTTTCATTATTTATACTGGGTTAAGATTTGACCTTTTTTGTCTTTTATAATGATCTAACTTAGCAAGATACACGCAGATAAAAGAATGATACACGCTGATAATCTATGTGTATCTGTGCAAAAAAATGCGTTTTTAACAAAGTGCGGTTAATATTTTAAACCTCAATCATTTCATGAGAACTTGTGAAATAATTGCTTCCCAAATGATAAATAAGCTTTGTCTTGTCTATATCCCAGGTCTGGTCAAACAAACCCTCTTGTGCCTGGGCATAAATTATCTCCCCGACAAATAGTTTATGATCGCCGAATTCCCGGATATCCCTTAAGCGGCATTCAATATTCCCGATACACTCAAGAATCAGGGGGGTTTTTATCAGCTGGTGAGCCTTAGTCGGAGTTAATCCTGTTTCTTCAAATTTATCAACATCCCTTCCGGAAACCTTGCCGCAAAAAACTGTTTGCTTGATAAGATCAAGGTCAGGAACATTAATAATAAACTCTTCGGATTCCTCAATCAATTCGCAGGAAAAATGCGTTTTCGCAACAGAAATTCCTACCAGGGGCGGCTTATGAGACAAGGGTGTTTTCCAGGCAAGCGTAATAATATTGGTTTTTTCCTTGTAAGCCGAGCTTACTAAAATTACATTCCCGCTACTTATCAAGCGCGTAGCCCTCTGGCGCGAAATCTCTACTTTCATCTTGCCCTCCGTCTTCCTGATTATTATATACCCCCCCGGAAAAGTCAAAGAAAAATTTCTTTACCCCTTCCAATGTATAAGCCCGCTGGCATTCAGGCAGCGCTTCCAAAAAGCCCCTTCCGTAAAAACGCGTCCTTACCCGAGGATCAAGTATCGCTACCATACCGATATCGGTTTTTTTTCTGATCAGCCGGCCAAACCCCTGGCGGAACATAATAATTGCCTGGGGAACCTGATAATGGATAAAAGGATCCTTATTCTGCGCACGGATTAATTCCATCCGCGCTTCGATAACCGGGTCATCCGGCACAGCAAAGGGAAGTTTGGTAATAATTACGCATTCAAGCGCCCTGCCCGGGACATCCACCCCCTGCCAAAATGTAGTAGTACCAAGAAGAACAGAGCGGCTGGAAGTTTTAAATTTTTCCAGGGCCTTATAGCGCGGAATATCCCCTTGCTTTACAATATTAAAATCCTTTAAATTCTCACTAAGCGCATCATTCGCAGCGTCAAGCATCTTGTAATTGGTAAATAGAACAAACGTCCGGCCGTGCATAATCCTGATAATCTTTTCAATCTCGGTAATTGCCTGGGTTTGATAAGCTGCGAATTCGCGGTTAGGGTCAGGCATGGTTTGCGGGATATAAACAAGCGCCTGGTTATAATAATCAAAAGGGGAACTCAAAATCATTTCCTTTGCATCCTCTATACCCAGCGACTGCTTTGTAAATTCAAAGTCATTGTTTGCGCTTAATGTGGCTGAGGTAAAAATAATCAGCTTAAAATTATCCAGGACCTTCTGCCTGAATTGACCGGAAATATCAACCGGGGCAGCGTATAAACTATACTTGGGCCGCCGTGGCCGGTTTAGCGCCTCCATCCAGTAAACATAACCATCCTCAGACTGATTAATAATTACCTCGAGCCCCAGGCTTATTTCTTTTGCCCGGGAAAGATATGATTTTATCTGAACCTTGTCCTCGTCGTCTTTAACATCATCTAAAACCTCCGCTAATAAGGAAGAAAGCCCAAGCAGGGGTTCTTTTAAATGATCCGGGATAAAATTCCTGGTTCTTAATCTTTGCGTCTTTGATTCGGGCCCGAACCTGGTAATTAATTCGTCAAAAAACACCTTGGCTGCTTGGTGCACCTTATTATGGGCGGCTTCAATACCCCTTGCCTTTTTGTTATTTATCTTTCTTATCCGGCTTAAAAATCCTTTGCCTGAACGCAGGTTCAATATCGAATCAAGAAAATAGCTTATCTTAAAATTGGTTATTTCTATTCCCAAATATTCGGTTGCCACATTTTCTAAGGTATGCGCCTCGTCAAAAACCACTGCCGAAAAATCAGGAAGCACCCTGCCGCCAGAAATCAGGTTTGCAAAAAACAGGTGGTGGTTAAGCACTAAAATATTTGCATTATCATCTGCCAGCCTTGCCTTGCGATAAAAGCAATCCTTTCTGTATGCACATTTTCTTCCCAGGCAAAGGTCGCTCTCGCGGCAAATCTTAGCCCAGGTAATGTCCTTTGGCTCAAAATCCAAGTCCGAATAAAGCCCGCTTTTAGTCTTATCCAGCCAGCGGTGAATACGCTCGATTGTACTTGACTCAAGCGCCTCAAAAAGATCATGCTCATAGCCCATGTTTAACCTTCTTAAACAAATATAATTCTGGCCCCCAACGCATAAAGCAAATTTAAAATCAATACCCAATGCCGCTTGAAGAAAGGGCAAGTCCTTTTTTATCAGCTGCTCCTGCAGGGTCTTGGTATAGGTAGAAATAGCTACCTTCTGATTAGCGCGGCTTGACCATTCAATAAATGGCACAAGATAAGCCAGGCTCTTGCCGACACCCGTGCCTGCCTCAATCAAAAGATGCTTCTTGAGATCAATTGCTTCCTTTACCGCAGCCGCCATATGAACCTGCTGGGCGCGGAATTCATAATTCTCAAGATGCCCGGCAATTAATCCTTCTTCCTTAAAAACATCATTTATATCCATTTTTTTCGGGAATGGTTCGATTGTCAAAAGGAGTTAAGGGGTATTTTGATATATGCCTTGATAGCTTTGCTCGGTTGCGTTTATCCGAATAAAGACCAGCTGAATTAGCCGCGCGTTCTCTTTGAGCATTAATCCTTCGGGATTCTCGACCACTAATATAAATTCGCTCTTTCCTTTAAAACCTGCATCCCATACCCCGGTTTGCGTAAAAGCCCCCATTCTCAACAAAGAACTCCTGGGAAAGGAAACCGCGGTTAAATCCCGGGGCAAACTAACGCTTTCATTGGTCCTTATTTTATAAGCCCCTTTTTTTATATTCCACCAGCCGAATTTATCCTGAGGATTTTTCTTCTCTGCCGGCACTTCCTTCATCTGCGGGACAACGCGCTCCTTGTTGGAAAAGTCCAGTGCCCCGCAATTACTGAATTCGAATACGCTGCCGACAGTTAAATCAAACCCGTTAGGGGTAAGCTGTGTATCTATATTCAAGTAATCTTTAATTAATTCTTTTTCCCTGATTAGTCTTTCAATCTCTTGGCGATTAAGCATCATTTTTCTTTTTTCTCCAAACCCTCACGCTATAAAGCTACAGAAAAAACTATTTCCATTTTTCATACATTACAATTTCCTTAAGAGCAAACCTATTCCTACGCGGGGCATCATCCTTATCCGGATAGCCTAAAGTGAGAAGCTCAACTACCCTTATATCCTGCGGGATGCCTAAAATTTCCTTAACCCGGTCTTCGTAAAACGCGCCGATCCAGCAGGTCCCCATCCCCTCTTCGGTTGCCTTAAGCGCCATATGCTCAATTGCAATCGCAACATCAATGGGATAACACAGCTGGCCGCAGGTCATTATATGATTATCGGTTACTGCCAGGCAGACAATCACAACCGGGGCTTGACCGACAAATGCCTGGTTTCTCGCTGCCTCGGCAAGGCGCTTGCGAACCACCTTATCCCGCACAACAATAAACCGCCACTCCTGCCGGTTGCTTGCCGAAGGCGCAAGCCTTGCTGCCTCAAGCACGCCCTTTAATTTTTCTTCTTCAACATCGCAAGGCTTATAACTACGCACACTATATCTTTGTTTAATTGCGCTCATAACATCCATATTTAAATCCTCCTTGTTGATCTCCGGCTTATTGGGCGATTATTGCGGAATTACGCATAACTGTTTCCTGATATTGCCTAATTTTCCAAAACAAATAAGCTTATCGCCTAAGAGTATTTTTATCGCCGGCGGGGGATTGGGGATTATTTCCTGATCTCTTTCCACCGCCAAAAGCAAAATATCAGACTTTCTTAAATTTGATTCAATAAGCGTCTTGTTCAAGACAGGGCTGTCTTTACAAATCTCGATCTGTGAAACACCATACCCCCCGGTTGCCACTACCAGTTCTTCAAAGGACACGCGCTTAACCAGTTCTTTTTTTACAATACGAGCCCTGATAATATCGGTTAATTTCGCGGCAAATCGTGAATTAGAAAAAATCTTATAAAAGATATATGCGGCAAGTATAATAACTAAAAAGTTTATCCAGGGCAGCAGGTTCGAAGATTCAGTCAAGTGCATTAGGGGAAAGGTCATCTGGGGCGTCCTTAATGAATTGGCAAAGGTTGCAATCAGCGTAACCAGCCCTGCGTGCCCGAAAACAATAAGCACCGAGGCAATGCGCCGCCTTTGAGGGTTGGCAGTAATTAATTCCGCCTCCTTTGTTGTAAACCCGGTCCCCGTAAAACAGGATAATGCCTGGAATTTCGCTAAAGACCACTCAAGGCCGGTTAATTCAAAAGCAATCGCGCCTATTCTTACGATTACGAATGAAACTGCAAGAATTGTAATAAATAATAATAGATTCATACAATACACCTCCTGATCTTTTTTTAACCACCGAGAACACAGGGTCTTTAAAAACTAACCACTGACCTGCCTGCCGGCAGGCAGGGGACACAGGGTGTAATTATAATATAAATATTTTTTATTTCTTTTTACTGGCTTCTTATCTAGATGTTTTTTCTCTGTGAACTCTGTGGTTTTATTTTTTATAACTAATTCATACATTGCCAATGATTCTTAAGAAGCTTCTTTAATTGCTTTACCATGTCACGGGCGTCTTCTAGCCGATAATCAGGGGGCATAGGGGGTTCTTCCTTCAGCCCGCTTAAATCCATATCCAAATCCAATAATCCGCAGATTAAGGCTGACCAGGCAAAAGGCAAAACCGCTAAATTATAACCGGAAAGCAAAAGATCAACGCTCCTTCCCTCAGTCAATGATTCGGCTAATCGGTTAACCTGCCGGCCAATCATCCTAAAACCCTCTATGGTTAAACCTAATTTGGTTAGTTCATCTAAATAATGCGGGTCAGAGCCGCCGTACCGGATAATAAGCTGCGGCTGGAATTCGTTTGCCAGGGGAAAGATTACATCTTCAAAAAGATACTTGTATGAACTATTACTTGCCCCGGGCATTAAACAAAGATTCACCGTAAACCCCTCTGCGTTTCCGCCGCCGATTTCGGAAATAAATCCGTTGCCCGGATAAATCGTGCGCGGATCCTGATGTATATCAATAAACAAAACCTCGCGGTCCCTGAAAAAAATTTCCTTTGTCCCGTTTCCAGGATGGGCATCAGTATCAAGGACAAGAACCCGCTTAAGATTATATTTATCAATAAGGCTCTTAACGCAAATAGCAATATCATTATAAAAACAAAAGCCCTCACCGTACTGCGGCTTGGCATGATGCATGCCCCCGCCGATACCGATTATTTTTTTTGCGCTTTTGCGAACACATAATTGGCCGGCTAATACAGAAGTGCCGACAATAATCCTTGCCCCCTCCTCTATTCCGCGGGGTATACAGCCGGTTGAAGGTTCTAAGTTGTCAGCACTAATATATCGCGAAATATCCGGCGAGGCTTGGCCCCGCGAAGCAGATTGGATGGCCTTGATATACTCGCGGGTATGAACCAATTCGAGCATCGCATCATTCGCCTGATGAGGCTTAATTACCTCAAACGGCCGGTGAAAGCGTCCGAATTTGGAATTAAAGAAATCAAAAAATTGCGCGAACCTGTCTCCCCTGAAAGGGTGCTCCGGCCCAAAGCCGTACTTTTTTAAATCCGGATTGTATAAAAGTACTGTTTTCATAAGTGAGAACATAACTTACGGAGCGATAGCGAACGTAAGTTATGTGTCCGAACTTATCCCCCCTTCTTGCTTTCCCCGTGAAATGCGGAGCATTTCCGGGACTTAGTCCCTGAAATCGCATTCGCGATTTCTAGGGGCGCAAGAAAGAAGGGGGGATTAATTCGCAGACGGCCTTCGGCCTACACCTTACATCGCTCTCACGAGCTCCGTAAGTTGTCTGCTCATTAAAAGTGTAAAGTCATTCCGTCGTAAGCCGCAACTACCTCAATACCTAATTCATTGGTTAATTCCCGGGCAAGCAGGTGAGGTTTTGCGCGCAGCATTGTCATTCCAAAATGGGTAAGGATTACCTTCCTGGGTTTTGTTTGGCTGATAATCTCTTTAACATCCAAAAGGCTTAAATGCTGTATGTCCGGCCGTGGCTGGCTAAAAACTACGGAAATTATTAATATATCCGTCGCGTAGAAATCCTTTAGTTCGAGAAAATACTTCGTGTCGGTTAAGAGCGCAATGGCAGTCTTTCCTATTTTAAACTTAATGCCGTAAGTTAAAACAGGATGAATGTGCGGCATCGAGGTCTCGAATTTAAAACCGCCTGTTTTGTAACTTGAGTTTTGTTCTAATATTTCAAGCTTCCCCAGGAGGCTGCGGGTATACCTTAAAATAACCGGGTCCTCATCCAATGCATCCGGGGGACAAAAAACCGTACCCCTTTTTTTAAACCCTCCCTGGGTCATTGCCTCAATCATTACGTTAATATCGCTTGAATGATCTAAGTGCCGGTGGGTTAGGATAATTGCGTCTAATCCCGAAGGGTCTAATTTCGGACGGCTCTTGTTGCATTGCACAATACTGCCCGGCCCGGGGTCAACCAAGATGTCCGTATCAGAAGTAGAAATCCAAATCCCCCCTGAAGCGCGAAGCTGCTTAATCATTACAAAGCGCGCCCCGGCAGTCCCGAGAAACTTAACAAACCCTGTCTGAGGCATTACCCTAATCGCAAGCTTAAACCCATTAGCGTTCTAACGAGAAATGACTTTAAAAACATTATTGCCAGAAACGCAATAATCGGAGAAATATCTATGCCGATGCGAAAATCCAGCGGGATAAACCTTTTTATCGGATAAAGTATCGGCTCGGTTACCTTATAAAGGAACTGGACTATCGGATTATTAGGGTCGGGGTTTACCCAGCTGATTAAAACGCGTGCAAGAATCAGCCAATACAACATCGTTAATACTGCATCTAATATTCTGGCTATTGCAGTAAGAAAATTACCCAAAACAAACATCTTAATCTTCCTCCTTCTTTATCATGCCAAAACGCTTTCTTTCGGCTAATAAGATAATATCCTTTAGCTCATCGATATTGCGCGCGCTCAACCAATTATTATCAAATTCGCGCTGCTGGCAAATCTGGGCAATTGCCGATAATGCGCGCAGATGAAAATTACGTTCATCGCGGCTGCCAACCAGAACAAACACGATCTTAATAAGCGTCGGCGACTTAGGAAAGGTAATCCCCTGTTTTGCCCGCGCAATAAGAATCTTAAACTTATGCTCACCGGAAACTATAATATGCGGTATTGCTAATCCCGTCCTGATCACGGTACTCGATTCCTCTTCCCGGGAAATAAATAAACGGGTTAGCGGCTCAACTCCTATTCCCAAAATCGGCGCAAGCGCGCTGCTCGCCTGGGCAAAGAATTCATTCATTGTTAAAGGATTCTCCAAATCCAAAACAATGCCCTCCTTTATCAGGTGGTCAAACCTGTCTTCGACAATATTATCGCGCTCCCTTAATATTGCTTTTAATTCTTTGGGTAAACTGCCTGAAGTTAATTCCTTATTAATAATGCGCTCAAGCACATGGATAAAGGCATATTCCTTTTCCACCTTTATGCCGGCATAAATCAGATACCATGCCAATCCTGCGGCAATAAAAAGCCCGCTTAACGACAAAACTGAACTCCCCATTTCTGCCAACAATAGCCCGCAGCCTAAAATCCCCAATATCTGCATCCAGGGATAAAGCGGTGAGCGAAACTTCGGCTGGTAATTTTGTATCCTGCTCTCCCGCATAATGATTACCGCAATATTGGTCAGGATGTAAAGCAGGATTAATAATGTGGATGCGACCTTGACCAAAAACTCCAGCTCCAGAAATATTATCGCTGAAGTCATAAATATTCCCGTAAACAATATGGAATAATGCGGGGTTTTAAAGCGCTTATTTATTTTTTCCAGGAAAAAGGGCAGCAATTTATCCCGGCTCATTGCCATAGGATAGCGCGAGGCAGACATAATCGCGGCATTAGCCGTAGAAATAAACGCCAGGATTGCGGCAACTGCCATGATAATCATCCCCGGCGTTCCGGCAAAGGTCCTTGCCCCGTCAGAAATCGGGGTCAGGGAAGAGGAAAGCTTGCCCGGGGCAAGCAGTCCGGTAGTAATAAATACTACCAGGGCATAGGTAATCCCCACGATAATTAAAGAAAGAATCATGCCAAGGGGAATGTTGCGCCCGGGATCGTTAACCTCTTCGGCTATTGAAGCAACCTTGGTTAAACCGCCGTAAGAAATAAATATTAATCCGGCGGTAGCAAAAATCGGGGCAATCCCCTGCGGGGCAAAAGGGACATATCTCTCGATATGAATAGACGGAAAACCAAAGGTTATGTAAAAGGCGAGCGCAATAAATAGGCCGGCAACAATAATTACCTGTGTCCGGGCTGCTTCTTTTGCACCAATCAGATTAAGAACAATAAAAAACAAGCACAAACAAAGCGCAATTATCTTTATCGGAACAATAGTTACCAGCTCAACATAAGCTGCCATACCGATAAGGGCAAATGCGCCTTTAAGGCTTAAGGAAAACCAGCTGCTTAGGCCGCCGATTACCCCGGCAGCAAACCCCATGCTTCGGCTGATATAAAAATAATCCCCGCCGGCACGTGGCATTGCGGTAACCAGCTCGGCCTTGCTAAGCAGTGTCGGCACTGCCAAAAAAGATGCCAATATGTAGGAAATAAAAAGCGCAGAGCCGGCCTTTGCCGAGGCAATACCGGGAAGAACAAACAACCCCGAACCAATCATCGCCCCCGAAGCAATACAAAAAACATCCAAGAGCCCAAGGCCCTTTTTTAATTTTTCCTTTGCATTTGTTTCCATATTTTTACGCTTATAGTGCATGCCTGATATTACATTATCATATTATCACAAGCAATGGCCAAAAACAATAATTTTAAGGCCCGGGCTTAGGGGATAAAAGCATTAAAATTGGCGCCTATTTTCGCTTTTTCTAATTTAGTAATGGGAAGGGAAATATTTATTAAGGAAGCTATCCAGCCGGGCGGTATATTCTTCAACAGCCGTAAAAATTGCCTGATTATGCGTTCCCTGCATTACGTAAAATTCCTTTGGCTCAGGGGCAGCCTCGAATAGCCGCTTTCCCAGCTCAAACGGCACAATTTCATCATTGCGGCTGTGAATAATCAACTTAGGGAGCTTAATACCGGCTATCTTTTCCAATGCATTATATTTAATGCTGATTATCCATTTTATGGGAAGCCAAGGGAATAATTTTTTCCCCATGTCATACGCAGAAGTAAACCCGCTTTCAGAAATCAATACCCCTGCCTTAACCCCGCAGGCAAGGTTAATTGCCACATTTGCCCCGATTGACTTGCCGTAAATTATAATTTTTTGATTATCAACATCCTCGCGGCTAAGCAGATAATCATAAGCTGCCCGGGCATCCTTATAAAGCCCCTCTTCGCCGGGTGCCCCCTGGCTTTTCCCATAGCCCCGGTAATCAAAAATAAATACATTCAGGCCAAGCCGGTTAAAAATCCTTATGATTTCAACGCGGTGGCTGATATTACCGGCATTCCCATGACAGAAAAGCAGGGTTGCCCTTGAGCTCTTTGCCGGGATAAACCAGCTGTTTAAATTTAAGCCATCCTCGGTCTTAAAAAATACTTCTTCGTAATCCAGGCCGATATCAAAGGGCTTTGATTCAATCTCGTACGCAGGATAATAAATTCCCCTTTTTTCAAAATACTTCAAATAGGCAAAAATAAAGAGTGAGGATATTAATATTAGGAGGGAAACCCTTACCAGCATCGTACGGAATTTTTAATCCCTGCCGCGAGAATCTTGGGTCAAAAAATGCAGGGTGCGCCTAACGCAGCTTATCCTTAAACCTCTCCCAGATTTTCCTTAAGTCAGAAGGCGCGGATTTACTAATTAATAACCCGACGTAAATAAGCAGGCAGAATTGCCAACAATCCTGCGGCCCGATAATCAGCCCGGTTTGGACGTTCTCCCTTCTCTCCAGTTCATGCTTAAAGTGTTCCTTTGCCTTTTTAAGCCCGCCTTCATGAATATCAACCTTAAAGACTTCATGCGCATACTTTAGAGAAGGAAAGGAAATGCCCCTTACCATAAAAAACATCCTTACCATATCGGCATTTGCCTGGTAATCCTTTTCAAACTCAAATCCTTCGAACTGAGGCATATCCTCGGGAAGGATAATCTCAGACTTCTGCACCAAAACCTTGCCCCGGCGCACAACCGTATCCCCCAAATTTATTGCTGACTCCGCCAAAAAGATATAAGGGATCGCGGTTGTTTCAAAAGTCGGGAGATATGGAATTCTAAACCTTATAATCTCTGTCTGGCTAAGCGCCTTATTCCATTGTCCCTCTAAGTCCATTTATCCCTTCCTTATTCTCAAGGCCTGTTACTGTATAAAATCCGGCTTACTCGCAAGAAATGCGGGAAATCTTGTCTTTAAGCAGCTTGATCCGGGTTATTATTTGTTCCTTTATATCAGAATAATCGGGTTTTAGCAAGCCAATTGCTTTTTGATAAGCGGCTAATGCCCCCTGATAATCACAAAGGCCTTCTAAGGCATCGGCTAAATTTTCATAAGTTACTGCGCGCCCCGGCTCAAGCCCCAGGGCCTTGTTAAAACACTCGATTGCTTCCTTATGGCGCCCGATTTTATTTAAAAGCCATCCCTTATTATGATAAACGGTTGCATAATCCGGCTCTGCCTTAATCCCTTTATCAAAAAAAGGAAGCGCTGCATCAATAGCCCCTAATTCCACCATGCATAATGCCCGGTCATTAAACGCTGCCCCGTCATGAGGGTTATACTTGATCGCCCGGTCAAAATGCATAATTGCTAAATCATAATTCTGATTAAGAATCTCTATCTGGCCCCTGAAATATTCGGCTTCACCCAAAAGCCCGTGCTTGCGGGATTTTTTTAATCCCTCCCGGGCAAGCTTCCCGGCTGATTCAAAACAACCGTAGGTAATCGCCTCATCGAGGCTTTTTCTTAATTCAGAAAACATTGCTTTGCTCGTTCCTTTGTTTAAAGGTTTGGCTTATCTTAAAATAAGCTATCTCTTGCATAATGCAGCAAAAGGGCACCAGCCACAATAGTGCTCATTGCTGTCATCGCGTGAAAACTCAACATCCGGAGAAAGTATTTCACAAAGAATCCTCCTTGCCCCGTCCAGA
>JBDRHJ010000047.1:0-4735 GCA_043816835.1 Candidatus Omnitrophota bacterium | reverse complement strand
TTACTCTTCAGTAGTAATGCGCAATGCCTCATCCAGGGTAGTTACCCCTGCCTTAACCTTTAATAAAACATCATCGCGTAATGTCATCATGCCTTGCTTCTTTATCGCATAATCCTTAATTTCATCTAAAGACCCCTTTTTGACTATCAATTGGCGAATATGGTCATCAATCATCAATACTTCCAATATCGCAATCCTCCCGAAAAAACCGCTGTAGTTACAATAACTGCATCCTTTTGCCTGATAAAAATCGATGGTTCGACTTCGTCCTTCGATAAATGGTTCGACAGGCTCACCATCGATCCTGAGCTTAGTCGAAGGTTCAAATTTCTCCTTAATCCCCAATTTTTTTATAATATCAGCCGGCGGCGTATAAAGCTGGCGGCATCTCGAACAAAGTTTACGGCAAAGCCGCTGCGCACAAGCCATAATCAAACTAGAGGCAATTAAAAATGGCTCAATCTTCATATCCATAAGCCGGGTAATACTGGAAGCGGCATCATTGGTATGAAGCGTAGAAAAAATTAACTGCCCGGTTAAGGCTGCCTTTATCGCAATATCTGCGGTTTCTGCATCACGAATCTCCCCAACCATGATTATATCCGGGCTTTGACGAAGAATAGCGCGTAAACCGGAAGCAAAATCAAAACCAATATCGTGATGCGCCTGAACCTGAGTAATCCCTTCAATTTCGTATTCTACGGGATCCTCGATGGTAATAATATTACGCTCCGGCTTATTTAGCTGGTTAATTATCGAATATAAAGTCGTTGATTTACCGCTGCCCGTCGGGCCGGTAACAAGAATCATCCCAAAGGGATGGCTGATTGCCTCTTTAAATAAACGAAGCGGCTGCTCGGAAAAACCTAATTTATCAAGGCCGATAGTTAGATTGGATTTATCAAGTGCGCGTAAAACAAATTTTTGGCCAAAGGTAGTAGGAAGCGCAGAAACCCGAAAATCTATTTCTCTATTTTCCAGGCGCACCCTGAATCTGGCATCCTGAGGCAGGCGGCTCTCAGTAATATTCATGTCGGAAATTATCTTTAAGCGCGCCAATACCGCATTTTGATTTTTTTTCGGCAGGCGAAACGCATCATGCAGATTCCCATCAATACGGTAACGCACACGCAAGCAA
Source organism: Candidatus Omnitrophota bacterium (assembly GCA_043816835.1). GTDB lineage: Bacteria > Omnitrophota > Gorgyraeia > Gygaellales > JAHJCI01 > JBDRHJ01. The sequence continues at coordinate 3,597 of JBDRHJ010000047.1, read as the reverse complement.
TCCTTTTCGGGTTCAATATGAATATCCGAAGACCTTCGCTTCAAGGCCTGTATTAGCATTAAGTCAACCAGCTTAACAATCGGCGGGGTTTTGCTTTGCTGAACCGCTGCGGTCAGTTCTAATTCCTCGGTTACACCGGTATCCTGATATCCCTTTTCTTTTGCCTCGACCAGGGATTCTCGAGAAACCTCGCTTAAGACTTGCTGTAAATCAGAGATATTCTGGCGGTACTGATTATCGATTGCCGCCTTAATCTCCTCTTCGGAACTCAAAACAATATCTATTTTATACCCGGTTAAGGTCTTTAAATCATCCAGGGTGAAAATATTAAGCGGGTCAGCCATTGCTATCGATAGGGTATTACCGATACAGGAGAGGGGGATAATTTCATACCGGCGGCAAACCCGTTCAGGAATCAGCGCAATAACCTTGGGGTCAAATTTATATTTAGTCAAATGCAAAAAGGGTAAATATAGATGTTCCGACAGGATGGAAAGCAGTTCATTCTCGGAAATAATCTTTTCCTCAAGCAGTATTTTTTTTAAAGGCAGTTTTTTCTTTTTCTGTATCTGGATCAGCTTGTCTAATTTATCCTTAGAAACAGCTTTAGAATTTACTAATATATCGAGCAGTTTGTCTTTTAAGTTCAGCATTATGAAATAAATCTTATGCCCGTTGTGTGCATCTTTATTATGCCCGTCTTTTAGGCATAAACTACACAGCGGTTACGCGCAAAACCTCTTCTAAAGAAGTTAAACCTTCCCGGGCAAGGCCAAGCGCGTTCTCCCTTAAGGTTCTCATCCCCTCATTGCATGCAGCCTGTCTTATTTGATGCTCCTGTGCCTGAGATAAAATTAAATCCTTTATATCTGTTGAAAGAAATAATGCTTCGGCAATACCCAGCCTTCCTGAATATCCGGTTTTCAAACAATGCTCGCAGCCCTTTGGCCTGAAAAACATAGAAGATAGAGGCTCAAGCTCAAGCCCCTTAAGCATACCCTTGGATATTTTATACTTCTCTTTACATTTAGTGCAAAGCCGGCGCACCAGCCTCTGCGCTATAACACAGATTAAAGATGATGTAATTAAATACGGCTCAACCCCCATATTAATCAAGCGCACAACCGCACCGGCTGATGTCGTGGTATGCAGGGTTGAAAGAACCAAATGGCCGGTTAAAGCGCTTTTTATGGCAATATCTACGGTTTCAAAATCGCGTATCTCGCCAATCATAATCGTATCAGGGTCCTGCCTTAATATTGAGCGCAAAGAAGAGGCAAATGTAAGGCCGATTTCCGGTTTTATATTTACCTGGTTTATCCCTTCAAGTTGAAATTCTATCGGGTCCTCAACCGTAACAATATTTTTTTCCGGGCTGTCAACAAACTTTATTATCGAGTAAAGGGTAGTTGTTTTTCCTGAGCCGGTCGGCCCGCAAGCCAGTATCATCCCGTGCGGAAAAGCAGCAGCTTTTTTTATGCGCGATATACTCTGTTCATCAAAACCCAGTTTATTTACATCCAGGGTCGCGGTAGCCTTATCGAGGATTCTTATTGCCGCCTTTTCCCCCTGGCTGGAAGGCAGTATTGAAATCCGAAAATCTACATCCCGGTTTTGAGCCCTGACTTTAAAACGCCCATCCTGAGGCAGGCGGTGTTCGGCAATATTTAATTCCGATAAAACCTTTATTCGTGAAATAAGCAGGGGATGCATTGACTTAGGGGGCGCTTCTTGCTCATGTAAAATACCGTCTATACGAAAACGAATCCTTAAACTTTCCGGAAGCGGCTCAATCAGAATATCCGAAGCCTTCTTTTTTATTGCTTCCTCCAAAATCATATTTGTAACCCGTATTGCCGGCCCCTGCCTGCTAACAAGGCCTAATTCCTCATCGCTTTGCGCAGCCTTTTTTTTCTCCTGAATTAACTCGATTTTGGATTCGCTAATTTCACTAAGCAGATCATCGATTATCCCGCCGGTCGCATCCGGATAGAACTGCTCAATAGCCTGCAAAATCTGCTCGCTGGATGATATAACCGGATTTATCTGGAATCCGGTTAGATTGCGCAGGGTGTCTATGGTAAAAATATTTAAAGGATCAGCCATGGCAATAGTGAGGGTATTGCCCATTTGTGATATCGGAATAATCTGATAATGACGGCAGGTTTCCGGCAGGATGATATTGAGGACCCCGGAATTAATCTTGATTCGCTTAAGGTCAATCAGGGGCAAGCCTAAACCTTGGCTCAAGGAAAAGATTAAGTCGTTTTCCTTAATGAAGCCTAAATCGATAATAACATTACTTAGCCTGCCCCCTTTGGTTTTCTGTACTTCCAGGGCCTGGTTTAACTGAGCAGCGGTAATAAGTTTATGCTTGATTAATATCTCGGTAAGGCGCTCTTTTAAAGAAGGCATCTGGCCCCTAGCTCCCAATCCGGAGCACTCGGTTTTAACATAGCTAAGAATATCTTCCTTTTTGCTGCTGCTATTTATTTGGCGATATTTTATAATACTTGCTAATTGCCTTACGAATGTCGCTGGAAGTGCTTACAAAAATCTGAAGGTTAAACCCGGTAATCTCCTCAATTTCATCAATTGCCGCCCCATCTAATGGATTAGCCATAACAATACTTAAATTATTGCCTAATTTATCTACCGGTATGAATAAATATTTATCAACTAAATGCAGGGGAATTAACCTAATAATCTCCGCGTCAATCTCGTAATTATCCAAAGGCAGATATGGAAAACCGTATTGCGCGGTTAATGCCTGGGCAATATCTGCTTCGGTAGCAAATCCATGCTTAATCATTATCTCTCCGATTAAGCCGCCTTTCTCCTTCTGAATCACGAGACTTTCTGCAAGCTGCTGGGGGGTTATCACCTTTCTATCGGTAAGGAGTTTTCCCAGTAATTTATCAACAATTTTTCTTAATGGCAATTTATCAACCCTTTCTCTTTATCAATCCTATAATGAATATCCTTGGTTTTTAAACCGCCCCTGTTCTTCGGGCCGATGTTTCCAAGAAAATCGCTTCGCGATAAGACCCTTCCTTTTCCCGCTGCCCAATAAATATTGCCTTCGGCGGGATCCCGCTCTGCGGGAAACAGGAATAGAAAAGTTTACCTGTACCCTTTAGGGATAACATTTGTGCGATTTTCGAGTGGCAAGGAATTTCGTTTTTTGAAATTCCATACCATGAATTATTCTCCTTCTGCAGTTGCAATAAAAACGCCTCTTTTGCTTCGGAGTAATTATTCTGACCGAGAATATTCCTGCGAAGCAAAACTAATATTTTCATTAGTTTTGCGTAGCAGAATAATTAATTTTCAAGCCGTATCATCCTTAAGCCGTACAGCGCCTTCTGACTTATTATAACTGCCACAGCGCGGGCATAATGAAATTTCGGTTTTATGAGTAGTAAAATAAGTATAGGTGCAAATGCTGCAGCACCAGGTAAGCCTGGGGTTTAAGCCCGGGGCCCCATGCATGAATTCCCTTTGCTTTAAAAAAATCCAGATGCAAAAAACCAGAGCCAAAAGGATAGACAAATATAAAGCAACCGCAATAGAAAAGTCGAGCTTTATTATCATCTA
>JBDRHJ010000046.1:0-5892 GCA_043816835.1 Candidatus Omnitrophota bacterium | reverse complement strand
AATCCTTTTAACCTTATTTCATTTAGGCATCAAGGGCATTCGATTAGGGCCGACATTGCCGGCTTTTGTAACGCCTAATGTTTTAAAGGTGTTGCAGGATACATTTGATATTAAGCCGATAACCACCCCGGATCAAGACCTAAAAGCTATCCTCAGCTAGGCTGGGGGACGTTCCCCAAAGGGACACCCTATGCTATTATAAGCTTTTATATTTCAAGTGGTTATGACGTTACCTTTAAAACGGGCGCTTTTTTAGGAATTGCCCTCAAACGATTATGAAAAGATTTACATTATATCTGATACGCTGGCAATTAAGTACACCGATATTATGGTTAGTTGTCAGGCAACTTGGGGTTGGCTTATGGCAAACCATAGTAGCTAACTTCATTGGCGGCGCCATATTCTTTTGGGTTGATAAATTCATATTTACCTCTAAGGCAGTAGAGATGTGGCATTTTAAGGAAAAGGGGAAGTGTGATGATTGCGGCAAGGACACAAGCCTTTGGAGATTAGCGCTTGCCCCTAATTATGACAGAAGAGAGGCTCATCCTAAATTTTTCTGCTTTGAATGTTCTAAGCGAAGAACAGATGAATTAAGAAAGCGGGGAATAAGGATAAGGGGTAGAAGGGGATAAGTTTTAAGGAAAAGGAATTTTTATTACCAGCTCTCTGTAACGAAAATAAGTTGCAAAGGGCTTTTTATCGTAGTAATATTTAGCGGGGCAGGGTATGGCTAAGATGATTTTTCCGAAGATATCTATCATAAAACCCTAAAGAAAAACCGCTGATAAATTAGATGTTTTTATTGAAAATAAAACAAGGGGATGAATAAATGGATTGTCCTGTCTGTAAAACACCGATGATTGTTTTAGAACTTAATGAAGTAGAAATAGACCATTGTATCTCATGTCAGGGCATATGGCTTGATGCCGGAGAACTAGGGCTCTTATTAGAAGGCGCTGAAGAAAGGGATAACCTGTTATCTTCTTTTGAGGCAGATAAAAATACTAAAGAAGGAGGAAGAAGATGCCCCATTTGTTTAAAAATAATGGAGAAGGTTTTATGTGGAACGGATAAGAAGATTCTTATAGATAAGTGTCGAATTAATGATGGAATTTGGTTTGATGTAGATGAACTTGAGGAAATAATTAAGATGGGGTATTTTGATAAAAATAATAGGGTTCTGAATCTGCTTAAGGATATGTTTGGTAAGACAATACAGAATAATTAAGGAGGTGCCAAGATGGTTCCTGTAATGATTTTGTTAGCAGTAGTTGTATTTGCGGGTTTGTCTTTTGCCGGGATTTACAATTCTTTAGTAGGATTAAAGAATCAGGTGAAAAATGCCTGGTCACAGATTGACGTTCAATTGAAAAGGCGACACGACCTTATCCCGAATCTAGTGGAAACAGCAAAGGGATACATGAGCCATGAAAGGGAAACGCTGGAGAGCATTACTCAAGCAAGAAGTAAAGCAATGGGCGCCGGAAGCATAGCTGAAAAGTCAAAAGCTGAAAGCGGCCTAAGCAGCGCGATTAGCAAATTCTTCCTTGTTGTTGAGAATTATCCTGACCTTAAAGCGAGCCAAAATTTCCTGGCTTTACAGGAGGAATTAACCTCGACAGAAAACAAAATCGCCTTTGCGCGGCAAGGGTATAACGACCAGGTGCTATTCTTTAATAATAAAATCCAAATGTTCCCTTCAAATATAATCGCCGGAATGTTTAATTTTAAAAAAGAAGAATTCTTAGAGATAGAAGACAAGAAAGAAAGGGAAACGCCAAAGGTAAGCTTTTCCTAAATTGACACAATTAAACAGGGCAGATATAAAGCTATGTGGGAATTGATACAGGCAAATAAAAGAAAATCAATAATTCTTTTTATCGGCATGGGGATTTGCCTTCTTTTGCTTGGGTATTTGATTGGCGCTGCTTATCTTCCGGGAAACGGGGGGGTCACAGGCCTCTTTATCACTTTGGGCATATGGTTATTTTGGTCTCTGATAAGCTATTTTTCGGGTGGCTCTATGCTTCTGGCTATAAGTAAGGCAAAAGAGGTCTCTCACGATGTTCATCCACAGCTTTTTAATGTTGTGGAAGAGATGAGAATCGCAGCAAATTCCCCCTTCATGCCAAAGATATATATAATAGATGAACCCGCACTAAATGCATTTGCCACAGGGACAAAGCCGGAAAAATGCGCTATTGCAATAACTGCCGGGCTGCTTTCCGGGCTAAACAGGGATGAGCTTCAGGGGGTTGTTGCCCATGAGATGTCACATATAATCAACAGGGACGTGCTTTTTATGACATTTACCGGGATATTGCTGGGCAGTATTGTGATTATCTCCGAAGTATTCTTTAGGAGTTTATGGTACTCTTCCAGATCATCAAAAAGGTACCGTAGCAGCAAGGGGGGAGGACAAGCTCAGATAATTATTTTTGTTGTAGCGATTATTTTTGCCATATTAGCCCCTATATTGGCCCGGCTTTTTTATTTCGCAATATCAAGAAAAAGGGAATATTTGGCTGATGCTTCCGCGGTTAGGTTAACGAGGTATCCGGAGGGGTTAGCTTCTGCTTTGGAGAAGCTTTCTTCAGCAAAATTTGACCTACCCTCCGCTAATAAGGTAACCGCCCCAATGTATATAGTCAATCCCCTAAAAAAGAAGGGCATGCGACTTTCAAACCTTACCAGCACCCATCCGCCCATCTCCGAGAGAATAAAAATCTTACGGGGTATGATGCAAGGGGTAAGTTATTCAAACTATCAAGAAGCCTTTTCTAGGGTTAAGGGACAGGTATCTGCCATTGTCCCGGCATCAAGCTTACGAGAAACCGAGACTATCCCGATACGAAAAACTTTGGCAGGAAAACAGGAGAAACAAGCCAAAAGGAAAGATATGAGGGATATTGGGGATTTAATGAGGGCAGTTAATAAATATGCATTTTTAATATGCGCTTGCGGGCTTAAAATTAAAGTGCCCCCCAATTTTAATAAAGCTAAAATACCCTGCCCCCGGTGTAGGCGTGAAATTGAGATACCGCTTGCTCAGATGGCAGCTGCTGCCGCGGTTACTGGAACACATGCATTAGAAGAGGATATCAAAAAAGGAGAGCAGGCTACCTCGAAAACATATGTTAGAAAAGGGACAGGCTGGGAATCTTTTTCTTGTTCTTGCGGCCAGTTATTAAATGTTTCCCCCCTATTTACCGGGTTGTATATGACATGTCATAAATGCGGAAGGAAAATCGAAATTAAAGATTAGCCCCACGTTTATCCGTTTATCTCGTGGAATGTCTTCTTAGGTTTGTCAAGTCAGTAAGTGTAGTAAGATTTAAGGAAAAGGGAAAGTGTGATGATTGCGGCAAGGACACAAGCCTTTGGAGATTAGCGCTTGCTCCTAATTATGACAGAAGAAAGGCTTGCCCTAAATTTTTCTGCTTTGGATGTTCTAAGCGAAGAACAGATGAATTAAGAAAGCGGGGAATAAAGGTAAGGGGTAGAAGGGGATAAGTTTTAAGAAAAAGGAATTTTTAATTATTAGCCCTCTGTAACGAAAATAAGTTGCAGAGGACTTTTTATCGTAGTAATATTAAGATATGGCTAAGATAGAAATAATTGGTGTCGGCAATGAAAATTTAGTTAGTATCGTTGAGCTGCTTGCATATGAAATTTGGCGCGAGCATTATACCCCGATTGTTGGCGAAGGCCAAGTGGAGTATATGCTGGGGAAGTTTCAGTCAAAAATAGCAATATCAAGGCAGATTAATCAAGAGGGGTTTCTTTATTATTTGATAAAAGATGATAAGGATAACTATATCGGATATTTAGGGGTTTTACCAAAAGAAGAAGAATTATTCTTAAGCAAGATATATATTAAATCAGGGCAGCGCGGTAAAGGATACGGCAGGCAGGCAATAGAGTTTATTGAGAAATTGGCGCATGATAAGGGATTGAACAAGATGACCCTTACGGTTAACAAGAAGAATACAAGCACAATAGAAACATATAAAAAAATCGGATTTATTATTCTTAATCCGGTTGTTCAAGATATCGGCGATGGTTTTGTGATGGATGATTATAAGATGGAGAAAACCTTGTAACTAGAAGCATGCGTGAAAGGAGCTGGCATGATTAATTTTAAGATACATAAACAGATGTGTATGGTTCTTGCGGTAGTAATATCCTCGATAATGCTTATTGGGTGCAGTAAAATGCTATATCCTCCGGAGTGGGGAGAGAGATTAGAATATAAAGGCAGCAGCTTATTCTATACTCAGGCTGTTACAGAAACAGAGGCAGGCAAACTCGGGGATTACCTGTTAGAAACGGGATTTTTTCAGACTGAGCATCCCGGCACAGTCCAGATAACAAAAGAGGGGGGTACCTATCAATTCCGGATGGTGATAAAAGACGAGAAAGAAATAGAGGTAGAATTTTTAAATTTAGCCGCGATGTTTGCCGCTGAGATATCCCGGGATGTTTTTGAGGGGAAGCAAGTGGAAGTACATCTTTGCGATAAAGATTTTAAAACCCTGCGCGTGACCACTTACCAATTTAAAGAAGAAATCCAAGAGGAATAATCATCGGGATTTTTGCGGGCGTATATTTATCAAGGGATATTTTCAAGATTCAAACCTAAGGAGGAGATTGATATGGATAAGAAATTAATCGGGATAGTGTTGGTAGTTTTTGTTTTAATTTTTAGCGCTTTTACTGTTGGTGCTTATTCGGGTAATTGTCCGGAATCAGGCGGGAAAACAAGCGGGAAGACAGGCGAGAAGACAGGTGAGAAGGCTCAAGGTTATCAAGGGGGGCTTGAAGAAAAATTTGCACACAAGGCACACTTTATTTTAGAGAACAAGGAAGGGCTTGGGCTTTCAGAGGAACAGGTAAAGAAAATCAAGGATTTAAAACTCGAAACCCAAAAGGGTTTAATTCTAAAAGATGCGGAAATCGACATAGTCGCCCTTGATATAAAAGACGGGCTATACCAGGATACGGTTAACGCAAGCGCCGTAAATAAGCTGATTGATAAGAAATATGAGCTTAAGAAACAAAAGGCGCAATCTTTGGTCAGTGCATATGCCGCGCTTAAAAATATTCTAACCGATGAGCAGAAAGAAAAGATGAGTGAGCTTTTTGAAAAGAGCGCCTTTGAGATGATGCACGAATCAATAATGCAGGGCGAGATGGGTCAAATGATGTATAAGCATACGGACAAATAAGAAAGGAAAATATGGATTGGAAGATATTTTTCGCGACATTTTCGGCAATATTCCTGGCAGAGCTTGCTGATAAAACTCAACTGGTTGGGATTGGCATGTCTGCGAAATCCGGAAAGCCTTTAACTGTATGGCTGGGTTCGGTTTCTGCGTATATAATCATTACTGCTATTTCGGTTTTAATCGGGGCATCCCTGGGGAAGTATCTTAAGCCGGAGTTAATACAGTATACCGGAGCAACATTGTTTATTCTAATCGGTATTTTGATGTTTATGGGGAAGATTTAAGGTTGTTATACTTTAAAAAGCCTTAACGAAGATAGCCCTCGGCAATCTTTTCTGTAACGATACAATCAAGAGCTTTGAAGCCGCTTTAAAAAGGCAGTATCATAACCTATTAAAACAATGAGGGTTACAATAGCGCAGGGTGTCCCCTTGGGGAACGTCCCCCAGAAGTTGTTGACAGGGGGATAGAGCGGGGTTATACTATTTTCACTCTTTTTAGGGAATAATCAGGATTTTGTTTTGCGAGGATGGCGGAATGGCAGACGCGACAGTTTGAGGGGCTGTTGACTGATGAGGTCGTGAGGGTTCAACTCCCTCTCCTCGCATTAATTAAAGGCTTCTTTTTTAACGGGCAACGGCGATTTAATAAATGACAAAAC
>JBDRHJ010000045.1:0-7097 GCA_043816835.1 Candidatus Omnitrophota bacterium | reverse complement strand
GAAAACCAATAGGGCCGATGTTGAATTTATTGCCGGGGAAGGCCGGAAGATGAAAATCAGAAAGATATATATTGAAGGCAACAAATATTTACCCGATAAACGGATTCTTAAGTTGATAAAAACAAAAAAGGCCTGGCTTTTCGGCGGCGGGATACTAAAAGAGGATGTCTTAGGGGAGGATATGGAGCGGGTAAAGTCTCTGTATCTTAAGGAGGGTTTTTCTGACGTTACCGTGGCTTACGAAGTCAAGCAGGATCTTAAAAAGCCCTATCTTGATATTATGATAAAAATCAATGAGGGAAAGCAGTACTTTGTCGGCGTGATTCGTTTTACGGGCAATAGCGTAATCGATGATACAAAGATTCTTAATGCCCTTGAATCCTGTTTGCCGGGCAAGATATATTCGGTTGAGGGGGTGCAAAAGGACCAATTTATAATCCAGGGGTTATATTTTGAACTTGGTTATATTACGGTAGGGGTAGGGGTAACTACGGTTTTAAATCCAACTACTGATGCAATTGATATTGCTTATAGTATAACCGAAAATGAGATTGCCTACATCAATAAGGTTAAAATACGCGGCAACGTTAAAACTAAGGATACGGTTATTCGCAGGGAATTAAGGTTTTACCCGGGCGATAAATTTGAGGGGCCGAAACTTCGCCGCAGCAAAGAGCGCCTGATGAATTTGGGATTTTTCGAAGAGGTAAGCTTTAATGACCAGGCAACAGGGGTTCCCAATCAGCATGATTTGATTGTTGAGGTAAAGGAACAAAAGACAGGGACTTTTAGTTTTGGCGGCGGTTATTCGACGGTCAATGATTTTATCGGATTTACTGAGATTGAGCAGAGAAATTTTGACTGGAGGAATTTTCCTTATTTTACCGGTGACGGGCAGGATTTAAAGCTGCGTACGGAAATCGGAACGGTTAGCGCAAATTATAGTTTAAGCTTTACCGAACCATGGCTATATGATTATCCTATTTCTTTTGGTTTTGACCTTTACCGGTTATCCCACGAGAGAGAAAACGATATTGGCTGGGGCTATGATGAAACTAAGACCGGGGGTGATATACGCCTGGGCAAGGAACTATCTGAATATACCAAGGGGAGTCTTGCTTATCGCCTTGAAGAAATCAAAATCAGCGATATTGACCCAACCGCAAGCAACGAACTTAAAAAAGAAGTAGGAACCAATAATATATCAAGCATTGAACTGGGTATAAGTTATGATGCCCGCGATAATGTCTTTGATCCGCACAAGGGCGTAGTTATGGACGGGAATCTTGATATTGCAGGCGGGTTTTTTGGCGGGGATAAGGATTTCTATCAGTTCAGGCTGGGTGCTTCAAGGTATTTTCCGTTCTGGCGCGATTCGGTATTCGAAGTAAGGGGGCGCATGGGCCTGGCTGATGCTTATGGCAGCAGCAGTGAACTTCCGATATACGAGCGTTTCTTTGCCGGCGGCGGATATTCCATACGCGGGTATGAAGAAAGAACGGTTGGCCCGATAGATCCCTCATCCAAAGATCCCCTAGGCGGCAATGCCCTTTTAACCGGAAGCATTGAATATACCTATCCGGTATTTGATTTTTTACGGCTGGCGACTTTTTATGATGTGGGAAATGTTTGGGCTAAGCTTAGTGATTTTGCCAGCGGCGGTTTTAAGGCTGGTTTTGGTTTTGGGGCGCGCATAAAAACACCCATGGGCCCGCTAAGACTAGATTATGCCTTTCCTTTAAATAAGCAGCCGGGTGAAGATGAGAAAAAAACAGGGAGGTTTCATTTTAGCATGGGTGGAGGGTTTTAATTATTTCCCGCCTAATTTGTGGCATGGAATTTCAAAAAACTAAAATTCCAACCACTGTCCGCAGGATGCCCCTGTGGGACGAAAAATCGCACAAATGTTATCGTGAGGCGATTTCCTTGTCGTAATCACTAAAAGGAAATTGGATTTTGTTTTGTGAATTTTTTAAGGCGCGTAAAATAAAAGGGTTATAAAGGTTTAACTGATTTCCGAGGAGGAGAGAGACAATGAAACGAAAATGCTTAGCAATTTTAGTGGGGGTATTAGTTTTATTTTTTGCAATAACTTCAGTTCATGCCGAAGAAAAAATGGCTTATGTAGATTTAGCCCGCGTCTTTGATGAATATGAAAAGACCAAGGACTACGATAAGTTATTGGCTGAAAAACAAAAAGATTACGAAGCAAAAAGGGAAAGCAAATTAGGGGAAGTCAAGGGAATACAGGAACAGCTGGGTTTATTAAGCGAGGGGGAAAGGGTATCCCGCGAAAGCGAACTTGAGGATAAAATAGCCAAATTGCAGGAATTCGACCGCAATGCAACCCAGGATCTGCGTAAGGAACGCGATGAAAAGGTTCAGGGGATATTTAAAGACATTAAGGATGCGATTGATGCGTATTCTAAGAAGGAAGGCTTTAGCCTTGTTTTTGATAAGCGGGCGCTGGTTTTTTATACCCTTAAGATAGACATCACTGATGAGGTATTAAAGGTTCTTAATAAAAAGAGATAAATAGCCAGTAACCTATTGAGCAAAAATGCAGATGACCGTAAGAGAAATTGCTGATTTTTTGGGCGGTGAAGCTACCGGTGATAAGGAGGCCGTGATTACGGGCGTTGCCGGCATAAAAGAAGCAAAGCAGGGCGAGATTACCTTTCTTTCAAACCCCCGCTATAATCATCTTGTTTCTAAGACACAGGCTTCAGCAATTATTACTTCGCGAGAAACCGATTTTCCTGCCAAGTGTTTGATTCGTACGGATGATCCGTCGCTGGCTTTTGCCAAGATCGTAAATAAATTCTGCCCGAAGAAGATGTCTCATCCGCAGGGGATTCACCCCAGCGCAATTATCGCTCGGGGTGTTAAGCTTGGTAAGGATGCGGCTATCGGCGCTTACACGGTAATTGAGGAGAATGCGGTTATCGGGGATAACACAATAATTTACCCGCATTGTTTTATCGGTAAAGGCGTAATAATCGGTAATGATAGTTTAATCTATGCCAATGTTTCAATTCGCGAAGAAGTAATTCTGGGCAGCCGGGTGATGATTCAGAGCGGCAGCGTAATTGGCTCGGACGGATTTGGTTATATTACGCAAGGACAAAGTCATCAGCAGATACCGCAGGTTGGCACGGTTGTGATTGAGGATGATGTTGAGATTGGCGCCAATGTTGCGATTGACCGGGCGCGTTTTAATAAGACAATTATCGGCAAGGGTACAAAGATTGATAATTTGGTGCAGATCGGGCACAATGTGATAATCGGTGAGAATTGTATTCTTGTTGGACTGGTGGGGGTTTCCGGAAGCACCACCCTCGGCAATAATGTTATCTTAGCCGGTCAAGCCGGTATTGCCGGGCATATATCCATAGGCGATAATACTGTAGTTGCCGGAAAATCAGGGGTAAGCAAATCTTTGCCGGCTAATAGTATTGTCTCTGGATTTCCGGCAAAGCCACATTCAATTGCCAAGCGGATTAATGCCTGTATTCAGAATTTACCCCGTCTTTATAAGAAGGTTGATCAGATTAAGAAAAAAATTGAGGGATTAGAAAAAGATAAATAAAATAGGGATAGCAATGTATGTTATAACCCAGCACTAATTTGCTGGAGTTAATATACGGTTTAAATTAGTGCTGGGTTTAATTCGCCCCGCACCTTTGAAATATTTAAACTGCTATAAATCTATCCTTTGTATTTATTTGCATAATACAAAGGTGCGGGGCTCATTAAAAATGGAAAAACAGAAGACAATAAAAAGGGAAGTAGAATTAGAGGGCATAGGGCTTCATACTGCTAATCGTGCAAAGCTTAAATTTAGGCCTGCGTTGCCAGGCTCCGGGATAAATTTTATTCGTACTGACCTGGGGGATAAATTCCGCCTGCGCGCAGAATGGCCTAATGTGCTTCCTGAATCTTTTACCATGCGCCGGACATCGTTAGGCAACGGGCAGTTTCAGGTGCATACAGTTGAGCATATTATGGCGGCTATTTCAGGCCTGGGTATAGATAATTTAGACATTGAAATTAGCAATAATGAAGTCCCGGGTTTTGACGGCAGCGCCAAGGTTGTGCTTGAGGCATTAATTAAAGCAGGCATTGAAGAGCAGGATAGCACGAGGCATTATTTTGTTCTTCGCGAGCCGGTTTTTGCCCAGGATAAAGATGTAAGTATAATTGCCCTGCCTTGTAAAGAATTCAAGATTTCCTATACATTAAATTATCAAGGCCAGCCTTTGCTCAAGTCGGGGTACCTGGATTGTAAAAATACCCCGGATTATTTTAAGAATGAAATTGCTCCTGCGCGCACATTCTGCCTTGAAGAGGAGGCAAATGACTTACAGGGTAAGGGGTTAGGCATAGGGGCAACCCATGAGAATACCCTGGTGGTCGGCAAGAAGGGGGTAATCAAAAATAAACTGCGCTTCGAAGATGAGTTTGTGCGCCATAAGATTTTGGATTTGATCGGCGACCTTTATCTTTTGGGTTGTCCGTTAAAGGCGCATATTATTGCGATAAAGAGCGGGCATGATTTAAACCTGAAATTACTTAAGAAGATAGATCAGCAAAGGAAAAAGGTGCTTGCTTCCGGCATACAGTTAAATTATCAACCCAGCGAAGGCGGTCAATTAGACCGTGAAACAATTATGAAGATTTTGCCTCATCGCGATCCGTTCCTTTTCGTAGACAAGATTCTTTATTTAGAAAAAGGTAAGTACGCGCGCGGGATTAAAAATTTAAGCATGGATGATTATTTTTTTAAAGGCCATTTTCCCGGCCGCCCGGTTATGCCGGGGGTCCTGGTCGTCGAGGCAATGGCTCAGGTAGGTGGGGTAATCATGCTTTCTTTTCAGGAGAATCAAGGAAAAATAGCCTTTTTTATGGCTGCCGACAATATAAAGTGGCGAAAGCCGGTATTGCCCGGCGATCAACTTGTCTTAGAGGTAGAAGTGATTAAGTTAAAATCAAGGACAGGCCAGGTGCGCGGCTTGGCCAAGGTTAATGATAAGCTTGTGGCAGAAGCTGATTTGATGTTTGTGTTAGTGGATAGATAAGGATCTAGGGCAATCAATGAATCCGGGACATTTTATCTAACCGGATCACTAAAAACAAAAATGATACATCCTACAGTAATTATTTCCAAGGAAGCTAAATTAGGTGATCGTGTTTCTGTCGGGCCTTATACGGTTATTGGTGATGGGGTTGTAATCGGGGAAGGGTCAGTTATCGGGGCGCATTGTGTAATTGAAGGCAAGACCACCCTCGGGAAAAATTGCCAGGTGTTTACCGGGGCAATACTGGGCAGTATCCCGCAAGACCTTAAATACAAAAACAGAACTAGTTTTTTGGAAATCGGCAGCGGTAATATTATCCGGGAATATGTTACGGTTAATCCCGGGGTAGAAGAGAATAGCAAAACAGTAGTAGGTAATGATAATTTAATTATGGCTTGCGCCCATATTGCCCATAATTGCGTAATCGGCAATAATTGCATTATTGCCAATAACGGCACATTAGCGGGTTATGTTAGTGTTGAAGATAAAGTGGTCATCGGGGGGTTGGCTGGCATCCATCAGTTTACACGCGTTGGCACCCTTTCGATAATCGGCGGATGTTCGAAGGTTGTTTCCGATGTTCCCCCTTATTCAACCTGCGACGGCCATCCGGCAAGGGTTTACGGCCTTAATCTTGTTGGTTTAAGGCGCCATAAGGTGAATGCTAAGGCAATTAAACAACTCGGGCATGCATTTAAAGTATTATTTAATTCCGGATTAATAATTAGCGCGGCGATTAAGAAGTTAAACCAGGAAGATCATAGCTCAGCCGAGATGGCGCACCTTATTGATTTTGTTAAGAATTCTAAGCGGGGGGTTTGCCGCCGCGGTTAGAATTCTTGAGTATATTCTGCTGTAAGTTTTAGCTTATGATGACAAGGATTGGTTTAATTGCCGGTAACCGCAGATTCCCTTTGCTTTTTGCTTCTGAGGCAAAGAAAAAGAATTATTCTGTGGTAGCGGTTGCGATAAAGGGCGAGACAGATCCGAACTTAAGCAATTTTGTTGAAAAAATCTACTGGATAGGATTAGAAGATTTTTCTCGGGCTTTTAAAGTATTTCAGGATGAAAATATAACTGATGTAGTAATGGCAGGCCAGATAAGCCCGCGGCAGTTATTCAGGCCCAAGGTAAGAAACAGCGCCCAAATAAAAAGTTTACTCGAGGCCTTAGAGGATAAAAGGGCGGATACGATTTTTAAGGCAATTGCCAATAAATTAGAAGAGCATAAGATAAAGCTTCTTGATTCCACTTTTTTACTCAGGAAATTCTTGCCGAATAAAGGGGTTTTAACCCGCAATCAGCCGGAAGCCCGGCAGTGGGAAGATATTAATCTGGGGTTAAAGATCGCTAAAGAAATTGCCGGTTTGGATATCGGCCAGACAGTTGCCATAAAGGATAAGGCAATAGTAGCAATTGAAGCCCTGGAAGGGACTGATAATTTAATCAGGCGTGCCGGCAGGATTACGCGCAAGGGTGCGATAGTTGCTAAGGTGAGTAAGCCGGCTCAGGATATGCGGTTTGATGTGCCGGTAATAGGTTTAGGGACAGTAAAAAATCTGGCGCGCGCACACGCCGCCGGTTTAGTGATTGAGGCAGAAAAGACGCTGTTTATAGATCAAGAAAAGGCGCTTAAATTAGCAGATAAAAAAGGCATATTTATTGTTGCGGAATAGGCAGAATAATAAACAGCAAAAGGGGAATAAATATGGATGGCTCTGAAAGAAGGGAAGGTGTGCGACTGGCACGGGAACTTCCTACCAAATTTATGTTAATTGCTGACGAATCATCAGATAGCGAATTTTTAAAGGTGCGCAGGGGTACTATCCGCAATATATCAGCAGGGGGTGCTTTGCTTGAGGCCTCTGATTTAAACGGGGAATGGGCAGAGGATTTAAAAACCGGAAAGATTAAGCTGGCCCTGGAAATAGAAATACCGGATATTAAAGATACGGTTCGCAATCTCGCGCGGGTAGCCTGGTTTAGCGAGATTAATAAAGAAAATGAAACAAAGAAGTT
>JBDRHJ010000044.1:0-12139 GCA_043816835.1 Candidatus Omnitrophota bacterium | reverse complement strand
ACCAAAACCATACAATTAACCTTTAGCTTTAAAATAAGTAAACCTGCTTCTTTTGAAGCAAATGTCGATTTTAGCCAAAGCAGCTTGAGCAAGCGAGGGAATCCGAACGTGGAAAGGTTCGGATGGCGAGGATGTTTGAGTCCGTCTGGCGAAAGCCGACGGACGAGTTCCGCAGCCACCGAGCTTGCGAAAAACCTTTGGCGTTTCCCGATCGAGCGGTAAAAAATCGACGCTGAGCGAAGAAAGAACAGGTTTATTTATTAAAGAGCTTGTATATTGAAGTAATCCGCAAAGCCTAATCTAAATCCTTAAACAATTTAATGCTTAATAATCCGCTGTGTTTGTGATCTTGCCCAGGCATCGGTATCCAAAATATCATCCAGGGACGGATTACTGATTTTCTTATGGGAATCGATTACGCGCGCAATGACCCGCGGGATATCAATAAAGCTTATCCTTTTATTTAAAAACGCATCGACTGCTACTTCATCGGCAGCATTTAACACGCAAGGCAGAGAGCCGCCTTCTTTAGCTGCCTCAATCGCTAATTTTAAGCAGGGAAATTTTCGCATATCCGGCTTATGGAAATTTATCCTTTTTAATTTGAAAAAATCCAGCGGTTTAAGGCTGCTCTTAAGGCGCTCTGGATAAGTAAGCGCGTGCTGAATCGGAATACGCATATCAGTAACCGAAATCTGAGCCAGGATGCTGCCGTCGATAAATTCAACCATTGAATGGATTACTGCTTCCGGATGAATAATTACCTCTATTTGGGATAAGCCCAAACCAAACAACCGCATTGCCTCAATAATCTCCAACCCCTTATTCATCAATGTGCCTGAATCTACGGTAATCCTGCGCCCCATATCCCAGCGCGGGTGGCGCGATGCATCCTTAGCCCTTATGCCTTTAAGCTGCTTAAGGGTATAATTTTTAAAAGGCCCGCCCGAAGCAGTAAGATAAATCCTTCTAATCTCCCTTTTTTCCTTGCCGTCTAAACACTGCCATATTGCTGACTGTTCACTATCAACCGGCAAAATCTTAACTTGATTCTTTCTGGCGCGCCGCATAATTATATCCCCGGCAATAACCAAGGCCTCTTTATTTGCCAGGATAACCGTTTTTTTTAATTTAATTGTTTCCAATAACGGCATAAGCGCATCTGCCCCGGCAATTGCCAAAACCACTATATCGGCAGCTGAACGCCGAATCAAATCCCGCAAGCCATTATGCCCGCTCAAAACATTACAAGACGACGGGAATTGCTTTTGCGCGACTCTAGCAGAAGATTCATCTGCCAGATGAATCCACTTCGGATTAAATTGCCGCAATTGCCTTGATAAGGTGGCAATATCAGAATAAGCGCTTAAGCCAACAACCTGAAATTGCCCCGGGAGTGCCTTAATAACCTTCAGGGTATTACAACCGATAGAACCGGTTGAACCCAATATCGCAATACGTTTCATACCCAAACCGCTAATTTAGAGGAAATTTGTTAAGAATGAATGATCAAGCACCAAAATGCAAAACCCAAAAATAGAATACCGGTGCGGTAAACAAAAGGCTGTCTATGCAATCCAAAGCCCCGCCTAAACCGGGGAATATTTTGCCTGAGTCTTTAACCCCGCAATCGCGCTTCATCAATGATTCTGATAAATCGCCCAGCTGGCTTAAGATGCCTAAAAACAGGCCGAGAATCAAAAGATGCAGATAGGAAAAATTCGAAGGCATAAAAAATTTACTTGCTAAGGCAGCAAGCAGGCTAAAGAGAAGGCCGCCTAAAAAACCCTCTCTGGATTTATTCGGGCTAATCCGGAATATTAAAGCATGGCGGCCAAACCGGCTGCCCAAAAGATAAGCCCCGATATCGCCGGATTTAGTAATCAAAATAACGCTTGCCAACATCCCCATCCCATGCTCAAGCAATCTTATCTTAATCAGGAAACTCATAAACCAGGTTATGTAAAAGATGCCGAATATGGTAGTGGATAAATTAATAATCACCCCGCTATTTTCGCGGCGCCTAAATTGAATCAGGATAAGCGATAAAAGCGCCGCGCTAATCAGTAAAAGCTCCCAGCCGCGCGTTATTTCAAAGTGAAAACTTACTGACAATAAAATTGTCAGGCCAACCCCTATACCGAAATATTTAAAAATTTCAATGCCCTTTTTCTCAATCATTGTGAAAAATTCATACAAGGCAGTAATCGCAAAAATGATTATCATAATGCTTGGCAGCCAATCAACGGCTATCGAGATTGCAACCACGAAAAGCAGCAAAATTGCGGTAAGAATGCGTTTTATTTGCATGGATAACCCTACTGTTTATGGGTAAACCCGGTTAGAGAATTCTCTCTAACGGGGTAAAAATATAGGGGCTCAAATTCTCAAGCCCCTGGCTAATTTGGAAAACTTCTTAAAGGCTGCCGAACCTTCTTTGCCTTTTCTGATATTGAACAATTGCCGCAGTTAAATCATGCTTATTGAAATCCGGCCAATGCTTATCAATAAAATACAGTTCGCTATAAGCAAGCTGCCAAATCAGAAAATTACTCAAGCGCAATTCACCGCTGGTGCGGATAAAAAGGTCTGGCTCCGGCAAATTAGGGGCATAAAGAAAATCAGAAAAAGTCTTTTCGTTAAGCTGATTTATTTGATAATCCCCGGCGCGTACCTTGCGTGCAAATTTTTTTGCTGCATCAACAATTTCAGCCCGTCCGCCGTAGTTTAGCGCTAAAACAACCGTCATGCCGGTATTGGATGCGGTCAATTTCTCTGCCTGATTAATCTTGGTTAATAACTTTTCCGACAAATTATCATGGCGTCCGATAACCCGGAAACGGAGATTATTTTTATGCAGTTCCTTAATCTCGTTATTCAGAAAATTTAAAAAGGCATGCATGAGCATATTAACTTCCATTTTTGGCCTTTGCCAATTTTCCGTAGAAAATACAAAAAGGGTGATTATATTAATGCCTAAATCCGAGGCAGCTTCAATTGTTTCCCTGATCCGCTTAATGCCGCGTTGATGCCCTGCGGTACGCGGCAACCTTCGCTGTTTTGCCCAACGGCCATTGCCGTCCAATATTATTGCAACGTGATTAGGAATATTATTTTTATCTAACATAAAGTGCTTTGCAAGAAAATCGCCTTCGCCGATGACCTTTTAGTGATTTTTAGTGGTTAGGAAAGTATTTTATGCCATTCCTTTCCCGTTGCCCAATAAATATTGTCTTCGGCGAGATCCCGCTCTGCGGGAAAAAGGTATAGGAAGGCCTATCTTTTAGGATTATACTTTCCTACACCATTAAAAATGCATTTTTTCACAGATTCACACAGATTATCAGTGTAAATCTATTCTTTATCTGCGTGAATCTTATTTAAAAATAAGACCAAAAATTACTGATGAACCCGATAATCTATCTCGGGAAAAATATTATCCTTGTATTCAAGGTCAGAAAGCCAGTCTTCGTCAATGGAATCCGACTTAATATTTTCATATAAACGGATAAAGCTTAATAAATGCTCTTTGGTTCGCTTTACTGCATAACTGCTATGTGTTCCGGTTGCCATAATAAAAGCCCAGTCTGACCCTTGAGCAAGAAGTAATTCCCGCAAGAGCTGATTCAACGCCCGCTTTAAAGTGCCCGTAGCAGCGGGAAACCTACGTGATAATTCCGTCATTCGCTGGGAGGCCTTATGTAAATGGCGGTATATCCAATCATTGGGGCCTTGCAGCCAAACCTCGTTATACCCCTTCCATCCCCAACTTGACATTGAAGGTGTAATTACCTGATTGCGCGGATTTTGGGCTAAATACTCAGAAGGCGTAATCATACGAATGATATCCTGGTCAAAAAAGAGCTTACGGACCAGAAAATCTAACCATTGCGGCCCCTCATACCACCAATGCCCAAATAATTCTGCATCATATGGCGAAACAATAATCGGCTCTTTACCCATAATGCTATGCAGATATTCCACCTGCTTCTGCCGGTTGAACATAAAATTCCCCGCATGTTCAGCAGCTTTATCACGCGCATTTCCCGGCAAATAAGGCTGCTTATTATCGGTTGAACCGGTAATCCGGTGGTATTTCATGCCGGTATTTATTCGATGGCCGTCAGGATGAATATAAGATTTAATATATTCGTAATCCAGGTCAAAACCTATATCGCGGTAAAAATCGCGATAATAATGATCGCCCGGATATCCCTCGATAGATGACCAGACCTGTTTTGAAGACTCCAGGTCCCTCCCAAAACAGGCAACCCCTGATTTGCAATAAACCGGGGCAAATACGCCGTATTTAGGGCGCGGGGTTCCGTGCAATATGCCGTGAGCATCAACAAAAAAATACTTAATCCCCGATTCCTTGAGTATTGCATCATCCCCGGGATTATAAGCACATTCAGGCAGCCAGATCCCATTTGGCTTGCGTGCAAAAATGCGTTGATAATTATTCACCGCAACCTTAACCTGAGCCCGCAGAGAAGGCTTTGTCGCAGCCATTAAAGGAAAAAAGGCATGGGTTGCCCCGCAGGTAATTATCTCTAAGTTCCCTGCGTCCTGAAAATTCTTAAATGCAAGGGTTAAATTCCTTTGATAATTCTCAAATACCCTGCGCGCCCTTGAAAAGCTCTCAAGATACATATGCGCCAAACAATTAAATTCAGGCTGCCAGCGCGTACGTTCGATTTCTTTATGAGAAAGCTCGATAAGCCTGTTTATATGCCTTAGGTACCTGTCTTGAAGCAGTTTATCGGTAAGCATGGCTAAAAGCGTAGGGCTTAAAGACATGGTCAGACGAAAATCAACTTTATCCCTTAATAATCCTTCAAAAACCGAAATTAAGGGAATGTAGGTTTCGGTAATTGCCTCATATAGCCAATCTTCCTCGAGAAAATCCTCATACTCAGGATGCCGCACAAAAGGTAAATGACTATGCAATACTAAACACAAATAACCCTTATTCATTTTTAATTTGATATTATGGTAACCCGGTTAGAAATTTTATTTCTACCGGGGTAAATCAAAAACGTCAAAAAGGTTGCTATGGTTACAATGTTCGAGGTTAGATCGCTTTATCCCCTAACTAGGTAACCCGGTAACTTTCCTAACTAGCTAGTTTCTTTAGTTACAATGGGGGTAATCTTTCTTTTTTGTTCACCGTCCGAGGAGGTTGCTACGACCGGTATGACTTGCTTACCGTCAGGAAGGAGAAAACGCACACTAAAACTTCCATCCGGCCTTAGCTTTACAGGCTGGCCGGCAACCGTTACATTAGCATCGGGCTGGGTCGAACCATAAACAATTAACTCGGTATTAACTACGAGCCAAAAGCCTTTGACCTTTTTTTTCTTTGCGGGGATGGAACCTGAGAATAATCCGCCGGAACCAAATTCCCGTTTAAATCGCTCGCCCTTCTTTAGCTTAAAAGGCGAACTGCCTGTGCCTATGCCCATTCCGTAGAAGCGCGCAAAAATATCATCGGGAATCATCCATTTTTCATCAGTAATATCTGATGGGCCGTCAAGTGGGGTGCTCACGGTGTTAGAACGCACAATTGTAATAAAGCGTCCGTCGTCAAGAATTAACCCCAAATCTACACACCAAGATCGGCCTGCCTTTTTAGTATTTATATACCAGTTATCTGCAGCAGGCGTAATTTCAATGTCAAAAAAATGGTTTGGGTTATCACCGGTAAAAATTTTATCAGTGACATCATATACCCGCAATACCTTTCTAAATCCCTTGTTGATTAATCCTGAAAATTCCTGCTTCAGTCTGTCCTCGGTAGGTTTAGTAATCTCCCAATAGGCATGAATCCACAAGGGGTCGCGCACCTGCAAAACAATCCTATCTTGTGCATAACCCAAAGGTAAATCAACCGGTGCCAGGTAATCCCTTTTTTCCTGCCGGGCCTGCGACGGGATATAAAATTTAGATTCGGCAACTGCAATTTCAATCGGCATCCCTGTTTTTGCGGTTATGGTTGTCTGTTTACGGGAAAGAGTGGTTTTTTTAGTGTGCCGGCCTGCCTTTGCGCTTACCTTAACATGAACCTTCCTTAATATTGTTGAGCGTTTACCTACTGCCTTTTTCAGGCTTGCCTTGATTTTACTTATAATGCGTTTCATTTTATCACCCCTTGGCTTATCCTCTTGGATTAAGGGAAATTTATTATTCGCTGCCGGAAATTATCAGCGCTTCTTTTAAATTATCCTCTAATCTTTCTTTTAATTTGTTTACCTTTGCCAACCCTTCTTCTAATCCGCTAATCTCTTTTTTAAGCGCTTCCTCTCTGGCCTGCGAAATAAGCTCCTCCTGCTTAAATGATTCTTCAAGCTGAATTATTTTCTGTTCTAATACTAAATTTTGGCTGGATAAGGCCATCGCCTTCTCTTCTAGCCCCATACGCAACCGCTTTTCCTGATTAACTATTTTTTTCTGCTTTGCGGAGCTTTGGCAAGAACTTATTGAAGAAATAAAAAAGATTACCATTAAAAGGCTTAAAGCTATGATTATTTCATTTTTTGAATTTCCCCTCATCGGAATCCTCCTTCTAATAATCTTATGCCAATCGAATAATAATTCGATTGTTAAAGATGATTTTTACGGTATTCTTCGGACTTAATCCCTAAAGACTGTCGGTATTATTCCGTAGATTTGCTGCCCTAAACAGTTACTTTAAATTTTCTGCGGGCTCGATGACTTCGGTTTCCACGGGAATAACCTCGGGCTCCTGACTCGCCGTCTTTACCTTGGTGACCTTCGGCAATACAACAATCTCTACGCGGCGGTTATACTGGCGCCCTTCCTTGGTAATATTAGAAGTTGCCGGCCGATATTCGCCATAACCTATTGCCGAAACGCGAAGCGGGGAAACCCCCTTGATATCAACTAAATAATGTAGTACGCTCAAGGCGCGCGCCGTAGACAACTCCCAATTTGACTTCCATCCTGAATACTTAATCGGCTCATCATCAGTATGGCCTTCGATACCGATATCATTTTCCGGAACATCCTCATTTAGAATCCGGGCAACCTTATCCAGCGCGGAATGAATCTCCGGCTTGATTATTGCTTTACCTGAATCAAATAAAACATCGGCAACAAATGTAATTACCAGCCCCTTTTCTGCCATTGCCAGACGCACTTGCTTGTCCTTAATCTCCTGCGCCAGCCTCTGCCCGAGGAGCAACTTTGCTTGCTCAAGCTCACTTAGCTGCTTTGATAATTCTTCAATCTTCTCAACATCCGTGCGCCTTCCTTTCTGCAAAACAAAAGCACAACCGGAAAGCCCGACTAAGATAAAAATTCCCAGTATTAAACATATTACCCTTCTCATCTTACCCCCCTTGTTTACCCTTATTAAGACTTGTCCTTAATTTTATTTAAAGCGCAAATTTAATCAATTTAATGCCTTTTTATGGTTAATAGAATATAGCATACAAAAATTAGGCGGTCAAGGAATTTTGTCCCCTTAAGCCGGATTTTATGGCTTTTAAAATTAAATTTGTTGCCTTACGATTTCAGCGATCCAGGGACTGATTTTATTTTCAAAAGCTCAGGCGAATTGTCTGGTCCCGGCCAGAACCTACGGAAACCATAAAAATACGGGCACCCACCAAATCCTGTAATCCCTTTATATAATCCCTGGCCTTCTTCGGCAACCTGGAATAGACGCGGATATTTTTCGTAGCCTGGTACCAACCCGGATACTCCTTTAAAACGCAAGAACCTTTACTAACAACTTCCGGATCATGGGGATAGCGCCTGAATATCTTTCCTTTATATTTATAAGCAACACAAACCTTAATCTTCTTAAGATTGTCTAAGATGTCAAGTTTCATAACCGCTAAATTCGAGATTCCGTTAAGCCTTACTGCTTCAGCCACCATAAGCCCGTCAAACCATCCGCAACGGCGCGGCCGGCCGGTAGTTGCCCCAAACTCACTGCCTATGGTACGGATAAATTTACTAAATTCAGAGGGAAACTCGGTAGGAAACGGCCCCTGCCCAACGCGCGTAGTATAGCCTTTTGCCACCCCAAACACCTGATCAATTTTAAACGGAGAAATCCCGGTGCCGGAACAGATTCCACTGGCAATAGTCGAAGAAGAAGTCACGTAAGGATAGGTTCCAAAATCAATATCAAGGAATGCCCCCTGCGCCCCTTCAAAAAGCAAAGACTTCTTATCAGTGATTGCCTGGCTTAATAAATGAGAAACATTACAAAGATAAGGCCTAAGGCGCCTGGTGTAACCTAAATAATCCCTATAGATTTGATTAAAAGAAAACCCGGGATAATTATAAACCTTTTTGAAAATTGCATTTTTCTCCTTAAGGTTATCCTTAAGTTTTTCTTTAAAAATTTCCGGGCGCAAGAGGTCAATCATCCTTATCCCGCAGCGGTTAATCTTATCAGAATAACAAGGGCCTATCCCCCGGCCGGTTGTCCCGATTTTCTGCGACCTTTTTTTCTCGCGCAATTTATCCAATATTTTATGATAAGGAAAGATTAAATGGCACAACAGGGAAATCTTTAACCGGCGCTTAAAATTAATACCCTTTTTATCAAGCCCTTCTATTTCCTTTAAGAGAATATCCGGGTCAACCACAACCCCGTTTCCAATAACGCAGATTTTATGTTTATGTAAAATACCTGAGGGAATCAGATGAAAGATAAACTCTTCTCTGTCTACGATTACGGTATGCCCGGCATTATTGCCGCCCTGATAACGAATAATATAATCCTTCTCTTCGGATAAAATATCAATTACCTTACCCTTGCCTTCATCGCCCCATTGCGTACCAACAATTGCTATATTAGACATAATCTTTAAATGATTAACCCCCGTTATGCGCTCATTGTAAAAATCTTCCTGGCGATATCCGGATACTTGGCAATAAACCTTAATTCATCGTCAACTAACGGCTTTTGGTTATGGACATTGGCATAGCGCACCAACTCTAAAATCTTCACCGCTTCCTGCCGGTGATTAAACTTAACCTCCAGCTTTTCAAAGACATTTCGAAAACCCTTGATCCCTGAATATTCACCGGCAGTGATATTGCGGCCGGTTTCGATTATTTCCGGGCCCCCGCGGCCTAATTCTTCATAATCGTAAAGTTCATAATTGCGCCGGTCCTTTAGTGCCCCGTCAGCATGAATGCCGGACTCATGAGCAAAGGCATTTGCCCCTACGCCCGGCTGGTTTATCGGTATAGGTACGCCAAAGGCATAAGAAGCATACTTGGCTACCTTCCAGGCAGCCTTTAAATTAATCCGCTCGTCTAAAATATATTTACCCTTCATCCCGCTGGCATACTTTAGTGCCAATACCACAGCTACCAGGTCTGCGTTGCCGGCGCGTTCACCCATCCCGTTAATGCAGGTATTAATATAGGCATCAACCCCGGCATCAATAGCCCCTTTTGCCCCGGCTAGAGAATTAGCGACAACCATACCTAAGTCATTATGGCAATGGATCTCAATCGGCAGCTTAACCTTTTCTGCTAATAATTTTACGCGCTCATAAATCGTAAACGGGGAATCATAACCCAGGGTGTCGCAATAACGAATACGGCTGCATCCTGCTTTTTTGGCTGCTTTGGCAAATTCAATTAAGTAATCCATTTTTGTGCGCGAGGCATCTTCGGCATTCACGCCAACCGTCTTTACGCTGCCTGATTTATAAGCCCGCTTAACCGCCTTAACCATCTCTTTAATTATACTCTGGTGATCCAGCCTGCCTTTAAATTTATACCGAATCATTTGATCTGATGTGGATATCGAAAGATTAAAATGCTTTATCTTCGAGACTAAGCGCAGGGCGGTTTCTACATCTTCGACGGTTGCGCGGACCCAACCCCCTAAGCGAATCGGGCTTAAAACCCCGCGCCTGGCTAATTCCAGATTTGCATTGAGGTAATTTGTTTCATGCCGGGTAATCGGAAAACCAAACTCCGATTGAAATACCCCTATCTGATTAAGGTACAAATTAAGCATTGTCTTCTCCAGCTTGGAAAGGCATATGCGTGATGTCTGCACCCCGTCACGGTTGGTAACATCAATAATGTAAATTTTCGGCTGCTTACCCATAATTCTCCTCCTGGATATGGATATATTTTTACTCTTTGGTTGTGAATACCGGCAAATTTTAATTGCGGATAATCACGAATTTGTCTTGCGGCAGAAAAGTTTTAATACCCTTATTAACTATTTTAGCCTTATTAGCTTTGCTGCCAGAACATTATCAATATTCTTTATCTCATTAAGCAGGTCCAACGAAACAGGGCTGTCTACATTTAATACACTTATTGCCTCCCCGCCTGCTTCCCGACGGCCGAAGGTCATCCCGGCAATATTAATACCGTGTTTACCGAGAAGACTGCCCAGTGAACCGATAATCCCCGGCTTATCCCAGTTCTTTATTACGATTAAATAGCCTCGCGGGGTAAGCTCAACATAAAAATCGTCGATTTTGACAATGCGCGGCTGGCGGTTCGACGCAAGGGTTGCCCAGATTTGCCTTGTCTCCTTATCGCTTTCGATTTTAACAGAAATTAAATTTACAAATTCTTCCTCCAAGGATACCTTTGCTTCCTTGATTTTGATTCCCCGCGCTTGGGCCAAAGATAAGGCATTTACAAAATTTACTGATTCCTCCAATATCGGGGTAAGAAACCCTTTTATCAATGCCATTGTGATCGGGGCAATATCCTGTTGGGCGATTGCGCCGCTGTAATAGACAGATACCATCTTTGCTTTTCCTTCGAAAATCTGGCTGGCGAAATTCCCCAAGGCTTGAGCCAGGTTTATATAGGGGGAAAGAATCTTATAAACATCAGGCGCAATCCGGGGATAATTAACCGCATTGCATATGCCGAGGCCCAAAAGATAATCCCCTACACATTCGGCAATTTCAACCGCAACATTAACCTGCGCCTCCTCGGTAGAAGCCCCTAGATGAGGGGAGATTATTACATTATCAAGCTTGAGCAGTTCGGATTCCGGATCTATCGGCTCTTTCTCAAACACATCAAGCCCGGCACCGGCAACCTTGCCCTGCTTTACTGCTTTAACCAGCGCTGCTTCATCAATAATCCCTCCCCGCGCACAATTAATAATCCGCATCCCGTGCTTCATTAAAGCAAATTCCTTATCGGAAATAATATGGCGCGTTGCTTCGGTAAGGGGCGTATGAACAGTAATAAAATCGGAGTTTTTAAGCAATGTCTCCAATTCTACCATCTCTACCCTAATCCCCTTGCCTATCTCGTTTGAAAGGTAAGGATCAAATGCAATAACCTTCATCCCAAAGGAAAGTGCGCGCCTTGCCACCTCTTCCCCGATACGCCCTAATCCGATAATTCCTAAGGTTTTTTTATAAAGTTCGATTCCCATAAATTGAGAGCGCTTCCATTGCCCTGCCTTTGTTGAGGTATTTGCCTGAGGAATATTGCGCGCCAGGGAAAGCAACATGCTCATTGTGTGTTCACAGGTAGAAATTGTATTCCCTGCCGGGGCATTCATTACGACAATTCCCTTTTCAGTTGCAGCTGCCAGGTCTACGTTATCCAATCCTACGCCTGCGCGGCCGATAACCCTAAGATTTTTCGCAGCCCTGATAATTTCCCCGGTTACCTTTGTCCCGCTTCTGATAATAATTGCATCGTAATCCTTAATAATCCCTTGTAGCTCCTCTGGCTTTAACCCGGTTTTAACATCAACCGTAAACTCCTTAGACTTCTTAAGTATCGCTAATCCTTCTTCGGCTAATCGGTCGCTGACTAATATCTTCATTATCTTACTCCTTAAATGGGCATATAATCCTTGACATCTTTGATGTCAAGGATTATGGCTTCATTTAAATACTTCCTCTGCTGCTTTAACCCCTGCACCTAACGTAAATTGATAACCCATCCAAGACAAAACCTTTTCCAGACCGGCAATCCCTAAAATAATATCCGATTCCTTGATATAACCCATATGGGCAATACGGATAATCTTTCCTTTTAATTTCCCCTGGCCGCCGGCAATTGTAATACCGCAAGTATCGCGCATTGTCTTTACCAGCTTCACCCCGTCAATGCTGGGGGGGAGCATAATTGCAGTAACTACATCAGAGGA
>JBDRHJ010000043.1:0-9047 GCA_043816835.1 Candidatus Omnitrophota bacterium | reverse complement strand
ACGAATGAGGGGGTTATAATGGAAAAGTCCTTAAATTTAACCGATGAACAAATAGATGCCTTAAAAGAAATAGGCAATATCGGCGGGGGAAATGCCGCTACAGCCTTAAGCCAGCTTTTGAATAAGAAGGTTTTTGTGGATATTCCGCGGATTAGGATTATGAGGTTAGATAAACTTTCAGATATTAAATTTTTAGGAGATAAGGAAGACTTAAGCACGGCTATTTCGTTAAGGATTCTGGGAAAACTTAAGGGGGGGATGCTGATTTTTTACCCGCAAAAGTGCGCGCTCTTAATGATTGATATTTTACGGGAAAGGGAAATTGGTTCTACCGAGGTTTTTACAATAGAAGATGAGTCTGTGCTTAGTGAAAGCGCACACATTATTTCCTGTTCTTACTTAAATGCCATAGGCCAGTTTTTAGGCCTTTATCAATTAATCCCTTCAATTAGCGCAACCTCGATCGACAGGGTAGAAAAGCTTACCAGGGTCATGTTCAGTAAATTTATCAAGGAAGACCTGCATTATATTTTACCTATTGAGAATCACCTGATAATCGAGGATATTGAATTAAACCTGGTGGTTATCTTTTTACTGGAATTCGAAAGCCTCAATATGGTCCTGAAGACAATTGGATTATGATTAAAAAGTTAAAACTATCGGTTAGTTAATAATGAAAGAAATTTTCGCCTTAGATATCGGGACAAGAAAGGTAATGGGGATAATCGCCCAGCAAAAAGAAGATTTCGTCGAGATTTCCCACGTAGAAATTATTGAGCATGTCAACCGTCCCATGTTTGACGGGCAAATTCACAGCATTGAAGAGGTTACTAAAACAGTCAAGCAAATAAAGCAGAATTTAGAAAACCGTATAGATAAAAAATTAAATAAGGTAGGGGTAGCGGTTGCGGGAAGAAACCTGGTGACGTTTAAGGAAAAAATTACCCGCGAGTTTATTGCCGAACAGGAAATAGGCATTCAACTGGTAAGGGATTTAGAGGCAGAGGCAGTAGATAAAATAATTTCTGGTTCGGGAACACATTTGTCGCAATATCACTGTGTCGGCTACAGCCCGGTTTATTATGAGCTAAACGGCAACAGGATCTCTAACCTTATCGGGCATCATGGCCGCAATGTTTCTGTTGAGGTAATTGCTACTTTTCTGCCGCGCATAGTTCTCGATAGCATTTTTACTGTCTTAAAGAGGGCAGGATTAGAGTTGATTAATATAACCCTGGAGCCGATTGCCGCAATTAACGCAATTATCCCTCAGGATATGCGCCACCTTAATATATTGCTCGTAGATATTGGTGCAGGCACTTCTGATTTGGCCTTGACCAGGGATGGGGTTGTTTTTGCTTATGGCATGGTTCCCGAAGCAGGGGATGAAATTACAGAAGCGATCTGTGAGGCCTTATTGGTAGATTTTAATACCGGGGAAAAAATTAAGCGGTCACTGATAACCTGCAAGGAAGTCGAATATGAAGATATTTGGGGCAGGAAACACGTGGTTAAGGCAGAGCAGGTAAAAAAGGACATTTCCGCGCGGGTTAAGAAACTGGCTGCTTCGATTACAAGATTAGCCATGGATTTAAATGGCGGGGCTGCTCAGGCAGTAGTAGGGGTAGGTGGCGGGAGTTTAACCTTTGGTTTAATTGATGAGTTAGCAGCAGGTTTTGGCATGAGCAAAGATAAGGCCGGAATACGCAAACCTTCGGCTATAAAAGGAATAAAGGACAAGACTAACCAGTTAACCGGCCCGGAGGCAGTTACCCCTCTGGGGATTGCCCTGATGACGCTTTCTGCTTCGGGTTTAAAGTTTATTGATATCCAGGTCAATGATAAAAAATTACAGATGTTGGATTTTTATCAAAAGAAGGATATCTTAGGGGCACTGATCTTAGCCGGCATTGATAATAAGAGGCTTCATCCCAGGCCGGGGCTTGCCTTAACCGTAAAGATTAACGACGAGATAAAGATTATAAAAGGGACAATGGGGGAACTGGCAGGGGTGATGCTCAACGGTGAATCAGTACCTTCTTTATCCTGCAAAATAAATTCAGGGGATGTTATTGAATTCAGCGAGGCAAAAGACGGCGAGGATGCCTCGAGCCTAATCCGTGATCTTATAGATATAAAATCGATAGTGGTAATCTTTAACCAGGAATTAATTCAGGTTATGCCCCCGGTTATAATGAATGATAAAAGCGTTGGCCCTGACGCGTTAGTTGTTGACCGGGCAGTAATTGTGACCCGCGAGTTAACCTTAAGGGATATCTTAGCTTATAAGGGCATTGATTTGGAGAGGCTTTTTGAAAAACAAATCTTGGTTAATGTAAATAACCAGCCGCATCTTCTGACTCAGCGTAATTTTATCCTCTCGATTAATAATCAGAATGTAAATTTAGATACAACGGTTAAGGACAATGACGCAATATGCTTTAACCTTGAGAGCCCCACATTCTATAAGATAAAGGATGTGATAACCATCCCCGAAGTTTCCGGGCAGATGCGCATAAATGTTGATGGCCGGGATATAGATATTGGCTTTGAACCGATGCAGATTTTTATGAATGGGCGCCAGGTTAAACCGGAAGAATTTCTGGTTGACGGTGCGGATATTAAGGTATACCATCTGCAGGAGCGCCGGGTTCTGCTTTCCGAAATATTCAAATATATAACTCTGGATCCCGAAAGGCTTAAGGGAAAAACAATGAAGATATTGGTAAATAATATGCCGGCAGGGTTTACTACTCCCCTGGCCGATGGTTCTCAGGTAAGAATCATTTTTGAGGATTTAGGCAAGGAGGTTAAGTAGTTTTCGTTGCTCGTTCAACAAAGGGTGCCGGCGGTGAAGCAAAAGGTGATCCGGTATTTTCGTATATTATCCAGATAAGAATAGAGGATTTAAGCTATTAATTACGGTGCTTGACTTAAGGAGGAAAAATGAAGATTTATAATTATATGGAAGACATAGTCAAGGATATCTTAGATGATATTATTGTGCAGAAGCAGGATATTTGTAAATGCGCCAAATGTAAACTTGATACGATTGCTTGGTCGCTGAACCGGCTCCCCTCAAAGTACATTGTTTCGGATAAAGGCAGGGTTTATGCAAAGCTTAAACAGCAGGAAATGCAATTTCGCGCAGATGTTGTAAGGGAGCTTGCTAAGGCGATAGCGCTTATAAAGAGGCACCCCCGGCATTAAATTGAGTGCAAGATAACCATACAGACATTAAAAGATTCCTTTCGGTAATCCGTAAGGAGAAAGGCATTGATTTAGGCTCATATCGCCAGACCTTTCTCATGCGCCGCCTAAGCCACCGGATGAGGTTAACCGATTCCGAGAATCTTCTTAGTTATCTTAGGCTGTTAAAAGAAGACGACAGCGAATTCGACCAATTTTTAGATGCCTTATCAATAAACGTTTCGGAGTTTTTTCGCGATCCCGAGGTTTTTGATTATTTTAAAGAAAATTGCCTTAAGGAAATTTTTGAACGCAAAAATTCTTCCCGTAATCGGATTATCCGTATCTGGTCTGCGGGCTGTTCGGAGGGCCAGGAGACATACTCCTTGGCAATTTTATTAAAAGAAACATTAGAGGAAAAAAATAATTTTTTTGTGAGGATTATTGGAACAGATATCGATCAGGGTGCTTTAAAAAAAGCCGAGGAGGCCGAGTACCAATCAAAGGATTTAAAGGAAATGAATAAGCCGCAAATTGAGAAATACTTTAAAACCACGCCTAACGGCTTATTCCGGGTGAATCAGGACATAAGGACAGCGGTCAAATTTTTCCAAAAGGATATCTTTGATCAGTTTTCATTGAAATATCTGGATGTAATTTTTTGCCGGAATTTAATGATTTATTTTAGCCGCCCCCAGCAGGAAGAACTGATTCTTAAATTTTCCAGGGTCCTTAATGCCGGCGGATATTTAGTAATCGGTAAAGTAGAAGCAATTTGGCGCAGCTCAACAGATATGTTTCGGCCGGTTAGTTTGGCAAATAAAATATATCAAAAAAATAAAGGTTAAATGTTTTTCAAAACAGGGAGTAAGGTAAGTTGAAGCTGGAGCCAAATAATTAATCCGGAAAAGCCTGTTTTGGGCAGTTATTTTCAAGGTAATCCGACGAGAAGGATATGACAAATATAAAGAGCGGGTTAATTGGCGGTTCTTGTTTTATGCGGGGCTGATCAAATGACCAAGCCAAAGGTTTAAATTTACTGTTTGATTTTTTTGTTTCCTTCTGTTAATATTATACAAACAAAGGGGGCAGTAAGGGGTTGGATTTATGGTATGGAATTTCAAAAAACCGAAATTCAATACCACTCAAAAATCGCAAAAATGTTATCGCGAAGCTATTTTTTGCCTGTGGTTAATATTTGATGTCATTTTGACAGGGTTATGTGCTTATTGAAGGAGGTAGAGACATGGCAAGGGTGTTGATAGTGGATGATGCGCTGTTTATGCGCAAAATGCTTAGCGACATATTAAAAAAGGAGGGCATTGAGGTATGCGGTGAGGCAGAAAACGGCAAAGAGGCAATTGAAAAGTATCAGCAGTTAAAGCCGGACCTGGTTACCATGGATATCGTAATGCCAAGAATGGAAGAGATTGACGGCGTTGGGGCAGTTAGGGAGATTATAAAGAGTTTTCCCAATGCAAAGGTTATTATGGTTTCGGCAATGGGGCAGCATTCGTTGGTTGTTGAGGCAATACAGGCAGGGGCAAAGGACTTTGTAACTAAGCCTTTTCAGCCTTCGCGGGTGGTTGAAGCAGTCAAGAGGGTTTTAAGTTAATTAACTTATTAATAAAAGCGATGAATGGCCACGATACGAACAAAAAAATGGATACTAATCAAGGGACGGCTAAAAGACAGTTAATTGAAGTAGGCGTAGCCGCCATACAAATAAGCAGGGCGCCGGCGGTTTTGGTTACCCGAGGCCTTGGTTCGTGCTTGGGGATTACTTTATATGACCCGGAAAGAAAGATTGGCGCAATGGCGCATGCGATGCTTCCTGATATTGATAAGGCGAAGATTAAGTCTAATCCGGCGCGATTTGTCAATTCGACAATAAGGGAGATGCTCGGGGATCTAACCAAAGAAGGCTCTCCGACAAAATGCCTTGTGGCAAAATTATTTGGCGGTGCGCATATGTTTAATTTTATCGCTAAAGACAGCATACTTAATATCGGAGAGAAGAACATTGAAATGGCAGAAATTATTTTTAAGCAGTACGATATTAAAATAGCTGCCCAGGAGGTAAGGGGTTCTATTGGAAGGACTATTGAGTTGGATTTAGAAAGCGGCATAGTGCATGTTAGGACGGTTTCTGCGGGGGAGAAAGATGTTTAAAATCCTTGAACTAATTAAAGGGCATTCTTTGGCCGGGATTTGGCGGTTTAATAATCTTAAATGTAGCACCCGTATTCATAATTATGATTATCTTAATATTGCATATAGGCATGCATAAGTTTTATAAATTGCAGATATTTTAGTCAAAGAAAGGTTTTATTTAAGTGGATAAAATCCGCGTTTTAATTGTTGATGATTCGCTCTTAATGCGAAAGATTATTTCGGATATATTATTGAGCGACCCTCAATTTGAGATTGTTGATAAGGCAAGAAACGGCAAGGAGGTAATGGACAAGGTATTAAAATTTAACCCCGATGTAATTACCCTTGATGTGAATCTGCCATTGTTAGACGGCCTGAGCGTCTTGAAGGAGGTAATGGAGACCAAGCCTACGCGGGTGATTATGCTTTCGGCTTATACGCGCCAAGGGGCAGCTGCAACAATGAAGGCATTGGAATTAGGGGCAGTGGATTTTATTGCTAAGCCTTCCGGGGAAGTTTCCGCAGATTTGCAGGAACTTAAGCAGGCGATAATTGCCAAGATTAAGATAGCCGCCCAGATAGATTTTAAAAGGTTTCTGTCTACGTTAAAGCATCCTGTGACTGCGGCTTCAGAATCAAAAGTTATTAGCGGCGAGATAAAAAAGCTGGTGGTTATCGGCGCATCTACCGGGGGGCCAAGGGCAATCCTGCAGATTATGGAACAAATCCCGGCAAATCTTCCGGCTGCCTTTTTGATTGTTCAGCACATGCCGGAAGGCTTTACCTTAAGTTTTGCGGAAAGGATTTCCTGGGAGTCCAGGATTAAGACAAAAGAGGCAGAAGACGGGGATATTGTTATGGCTAATAAGGCATATGTTGCCCCGGCAGGGTTTCATGCTACGCTTAAGAAAATCTGGACCGATAAAGGGGCAGGATTAAAAATAAAATTAAATCACAATCCCCCCGTGCATTTTGTGCGTCCATCGATAGATGTCTTGATGAGTTCAGCAGCCGAGGTTTATGGCTCTAATACGATTGGGGTTGTTTTGACCGGGATGGGCAAGGATGGTTTAGGGGGTGCCGGAAAAATAAAGCAGGTAGGCGGACGGATAATTGTTCAGGATGAAGCAACATCGGTAGTCTGGGGCATGCCGAGGGTGATAGTTGAGGCAGGTTTGGCCGACTACGTTTTACCGCTTTCGCAAATCCCGGCAGCAATAATTAATAACATCGAAAGGTAAGTTTATGGATAAAAAACTATCGTTGACTCAATTGGATTTATTGAAGGAAATAGGTACAATTGGTGCTGGCAGGGCAGCTACTGCTTTGGCAGAGTTAATTGCGGCAAGGGTAGAGATTTCAGTTCCTCAAACGAGCCTTGTCTCCTTAGAGCAAATACCCGATATATTAGGGGGGGCTGAGCAGTTATTCTTTGTTTTAGATATCGGGTTCGAAGGCGATATCAAAGGCCGGATGTTCTTATTATTTTTACCAAAAGAGGCAAGGCGTTTATCAAGCATACTTATCGGGAAAACCCCCGAAGAAATAGATTTTAACGATGATTTATTTAAGTCTGCGTTAAAAGAATCGGCTAATATTCTTTGTGGTTCTTTTATATCTGCGCTTGCGGAATTAACCGGCATGAGGATAGGTAGTTCTGTGCCGTCTTTAGCTATGGATATGGTAGGGGCAATATTGGATTTTATTTTTATTCAAATTGCCGAGACCGCAGAAGAGGCTTTATATATCAAGACAGATTTAAAAATTAAAGGTTTGCAATTTGATGGATTTTTTCTCTTTTTTCCTTATGCCGAATCTTTATTTAGTATCTTTAATGCCTTAGGGTTAAAGCAATGATAGGCTGTAGTAGTTGATAAAGGAGGTGGCTATGGCTAAAACCGAAGAAACAAGCAAGGAATTCCAGTTAGTTGTTTTTAAGATTGGCGATGAAGAATTTGGCGTGGATATTTCTCAGGTAAGGGAAATTGTCCGGCTGCTTGAAATTACCTATATGCCCAAGGCGCCGGAGTTTGTTGAAGGGGTAGTTAATCTCAGGGGCCAGATTGTGGCAATTATTGATTTAGCCAAAAGACTGGGGATTACCTCCCGGCCCAGGGGCGAAACAACGCGTATCGTTGTCATTGAAATCGGCGAAAATATCGTAGGGATGATTGTTGATTCTGTTTCTGAGGTATTAAGGCTATCCGCCAAGGATATTGAAGATGTGCCCGGTTTAATCGAAACCGATGTTCCTGAGAATTATATGCGCGGGATAGGAAAACTTACGGATAGGCTTCTGGTTCTTCTTGATTTAGGCAATATCTTAACCAGTGAGGAGGTTCAGCGGGTTGAGCATCATGTAAAGACAGTCGACACCAAGAAAGAGGAATAAAATTTTAAAGAAAAATATTTTCCCCCGCCAGAAAAATTTCTCTGGCGGGGGGATTTATGTTATTCGTCTTGGTAAAAAAACCCCACTAGAGAGCGCAGCCCGGTTATGGGGCGAAGTTCTCTAACCGGGTAAACCTATCGCTGAGCGCGAAAAGAAAGCCCTGGGTATCAAAGATACCCAGGGCGCATTCACTTAGGTACCACGGGCTTGCTTATGGGGTGCCTTATTGCTTGGCTTAGACAGTTACCGTATCTAATAAATCCGCAATAATTCTTGCTGCGCGT
Organism: Candidatus Omnitrophota bacterium; assembly: GCA_043816835.1. Classification (GTDB taxonomy): domain Bacteria; phylum Omnitrophota; class Gorgyraeia; order Gygaellales; family JAHJCI01; genus JBDRHJ01. The sequence goes on along the minus strand of JBDRHJ010000043.1, from coordinate 1,028 downwards.
TTGCTTGCCCCTTGTTCCCCAAGAAGCAATTTGATTTGTGATAGGTTTTTGGATATCCGGCTTATTTTTTCAGGGTCAGCAAGAGTTTTTATAATATAATCAGCAATTTTTTTCGGCTTGGCGCGAAATTGAATAAATTCCTCGATTATTTTCCTGCCAGCGACAATATTTACTAATCCGATATAAGGCAGGCGGATGATTATTCTCAAGGCTAGCCAACTAATCCAGGAGATTTTATATACAATCAAAAATGGCTTCTCTAGTATGGCGCTTTCTAAGGTTGCGCTTCCGGAAGCAACCAGGGCAAAGTCGCAATTAGTCAATCCTTCATAGGTTTTGTCGGTATAGATATAAACGGGAACTTTATAATTGCTCAAGATTTGATCAAATATTTCTTTTTTTACCGTAGATGAACGCAGGACCAAAAATTGGCTGTCAGGGATTTTTTTTTGGATTAATTTAGCGCTTTCCAGCATTAAGGGCAGGAGCCTCCTGACCTCTCCGTTGCGTGAACCGGGAAGCAGGGCAAGGGTAGTTTTATTGGAAGGGGGATTAAGCTTCTGTCCGGGTTTGACAATATCCAGGAAGGGATGGCCGACAAAATCAACCGTAATTCCCCGGCTCTTATAAAGGCCCTCTTCAAATTTAAATATTACAATCATTCTTCTGATTAACTTTTTAATCAGATTTATGCGATTTTTGCCCCAAGCCCAGATTTGCGGGCTGATATAATAAACTACCGGAATATTGCGTTTTTTAAGTTCAGCTGCCAGGCGCAGATTAAAACCCGGATAATCAATGAGAACGGCAAGGTTTGGATTTAGCTTGTCTACTTCTTGAAGCAAGAGATTAAATATGGCCTTAAATTTTTTAATATTCTTAAGCACCTCCACAAAACCTACCACAGCCAAATCAACAATATTGGCATAGAGCTTGACTCCTTGTTTTTCCATTTTTACCCCCCCCAACCCAAAGAACTCAGTTGAGGGCGTTATCGCCTTAATTTCTTTGATTAGGTTTGCTGCGTG
>JBDRHJ010000042.1:0-20324 GCA_043816835.1 Candidatus Omnitrophota bacterium | reverse complement strand
CCTGTTTTGCGATGAAGGGATGCAGGTTACCCCCGAAAGTACGGCTGTATTTTCCGAGCACTTCATGATTAAGATTCTAAACCAGCGGGGCAAACAGTATTTTTCCGAAGCAGTAATCAGCTATGATTCTACTTATGACCGGGTAGAGTTAGAATATGCGCGTACAATCCGCCCGGACGGGGTGGTTGTTTCCGTGGGCAACCGCCACATACGGGATGTTTCCAAGTATTTGAATTTTCCCCTTTATAGCAATGCGCGGGCGCGGATAATTTCTTTTCCGGAGGTTACCGAAGGATGCGTTATCGAATATAAGTATAAAATTTACCGCAACCAGCTTATTAATGAAAATGACTTTGCTTTTGTTTATGGTTTGCAGGAGTCCGAACCGATTATTCAGGCAAAGCTTAAATTGACTATTCCTAAAACAGGCAAGCCGCTTCACTATAAGATATTAAACTCCAATTATAATACCTTTGGGGCGAAATTAGAGCCGGCAATAAAAGAATCCCCGGAATATAAAGAATACCTTTGGGGGTTTAAGGATATTCCGGCGATTATCCCGGAAGCAAATATGCCGCCGGGGCCAAAAATTAATCCGATTATTTTTATTTCTACCTTTAGTTCGTGGCAGGAGGTTTATGATTGGTGGTCAAGTTTGGCCTTTGATAAGATTCAGGCGGATGAAGCAATAAAACAAAAGGTTGTTGAACTAACCGAGGGAAAAACGGAAATAATTGATAAAGTGCGGGCAATTTATAATTTCTGCGCTGAGGATATCCGTTATGTTGCCGTAGAATACGGCCAGGCCGGATATGAGCCGCATAAGGCAACCGATATATTCTTTAACAAATACGGAGACTGCAAAGACCAGGCAGTGCTTTTGATTACAATGCTTGCTGAAGCCGGGGCCGAGGCTTACCCGGTGTTAATCGGAACCTATGAGAACATTGATTTGCAGGAGGATCTTCCTTCTATGATTTTTAATCATGCGATTGCCGCGGTCCAACTGGGGGAAGGATTGGTATTTCTTGACCCGACATGCCCAACCTGCTCTTTCGGCAATTTGCCCCCTGATGATCAGGAGAGAAAGGTTTTGGTTTTTAGAGACGGCGGATACGAAATTAGGACAACCCCGCTTTATCCTGCGGCGCACAATTATCTGAAGCGCGTTCTTAAAATGGAAATTAATGCCGATGAAACAATCCGGGCAGAAAAGTTGATTTATACTTTCGGGTTATATGATTCCCCACAGCGGGCCTGGCTTAAGTATTCAAGCGAAGACGCTATCTCTGAAAGCCTTAAACAGGCAATCCAGGATATTTCCCCTGCTGCCCGTTTGATAAAATACGATATTGAGAATTTGGATGACCTGAACAAGAGTGTCTTGTTAAGTTATTCGTTTTCCGGCAGGGAATATTGGACTAATGCGGGGAATTTAAGGATATTTCCACAATTGGCGTCCTTAGATACTTCGATGACCGCAAAGCAGCTTAGGCGCTATCCCCTTGATTTAGGGATGCCGAATACCAGGATAACCGAAACAGAGGTAAGTTTGCCTGCGGATGTTAAATTAAGTTATTTGCCGAGGGATTTTCAGGGAACCAGCCCCTGGCTGGATTTAAACATCGAATATAACATAGAGGACGGCCGCCTTTATTTTAAACAGGTAGTCAAGATAAAGACACGCGATGTGCGGCTTTCTGAATATTCAGAATTTAAGAATTTTATTGAAAAGATATCAACCCAGATCAGGGAAAGGATAATTTTCGAATATGATTAAGCGCAGCAAAGACACGGAAAGAAGAATATATATTCGTTTAGATTCGGTTTTTCCGGTTAATTTTCGTTTAACCACACAGGATAAGCAGGCATTCTTATCGGATTGGATACAGGGATTTACCAATAATATCTCACGCGGGGGAATTTGCCTTACAGTGAACAATCTCAAGCCTGAATTTATTGAGATGATTGAAAAGCGCGAAATCAATTTATTGCTTAATATCCAGATTCCCTTATCTGCCAAATCAACCTCTGCCTGGGCGAGGCCGACGTGGATTGAACCTGTTTCTGGCCAGCCCGGGCAGTACCTGATCGGCTTATCTTATAGCAGTGTTCCGGTTTCCGCCAATCGGCGCATTGTTAGTTATGCCTGGATGAAATATTTTGTTCCCCGGATTAGCGCCGGATTATTGATTATCCTTGCAATGAGCATCGGCGTGAGCGGATATTTTAACTGGAAATTGACAAGCGATAACCGCAATTTAGTAGAACATTTAGTTCAGGTCGCAGAAGATTCAGAAATTGCCAAGGAAATAATAAACCGGATAGGCACAGAAAAGCAGGAATTAAATTCGCGCCTGGGCCAAATTCAATCCCAGATAAAAATTGCCGAAGGAGAAAAGAACCAGCTGGTTCTTGACTTTAACCAGATACAGGAGACGATCGAAGCGCAGGAAAAGGCATCGCAGGATAATGTTAAGAAACTCGCGCTTTTGATTGACCGCCTGAATAAAGAGAAGGGGCTTTTACAAGAGAAGTTAACTAATCTTCAAAGCAAGGAAATTAAAGCAGCTGCGGATTTGTCGGTTTTAGATCAGACAAAGACACAATTACAACAGGCAACCTTTGATAATATGTATCAGTGGGTGCTCAGGCATCAGAATCCGCGTACCGGGCTTATCTCAAGTTTTGAGGGTGATGCCGATATTGCCAATTGGGCTTTTACCTATGATCAGGCTTTGGCTGCCTGCGCTTATTCCTATGCCGGCGATTTTAGAAATGCAAAAAAGATTCTTGATTTCTTTAATTCGCACGCTAAAAAAACAGACGGGGGATTCTTAAATGCCTATTATGCCGATGACGGGCAGGCGGCGGAATATAGCGTGCATTGCGGGCCGAATATTTGGTTGGGTATCGCAATAATGCAATATACTCAGGAGTCGCACGATACGCGGTATCTTGATTTAGCGAAAAAAATTGCCAAGTGGGTAATCCGCATACAAAATGAGGATAAGGAAGGCGGAATAAGGGGCGGCCTGGATGTAGGATGGTATGCTACGGAACATAACCTGGATGCATATGCCTTTTTTAATATGCTCTACAAAAAAACAGGTGAAGAGCGCTATAAAGAGGCGCTGCAAAGGGTTGTTGATTGGTTATTGCTGCATATTTATGACCGGCCGGATGTTCCGATTAAACGCGGCAAAGGGGATTCGACGATTGCCACAGATACTTACACATGGTCAATTGCTGCCTTAGGCCCGGATAAATTGGAAAAAATCGGGATGTCTGCGGATGATATTATTGAATTTGCCGAAGAATATTGTTACGTAGAGGTTGATTATCGCCGTCCGGACGGCAAGGTGGTTAAGGTAAAGGGATTTGATTTTGCCGCACAGCGCAATCTAGCACGCGGGGGGGTGGTTTCCTGTGAATGGACTGCCCAGATGATTTTAAGCCTTAAGATAATGGAGCGTTTTTATAAAGAAAAGCAAATGCCCGACCTTGCTAAAATATATCACAACAAGGCTGATGATTACCTTTGGCAGTTATCACAGATGATTATTTCCAGCCCTTCGCCTTCCGGCCAGGGGCGGGGATGCCTGCCTTATGCCAGCAGTGATTCTGCGGATACCGGCCATGGCTGGAAAACACCCAAGGGGATCTCCACAGGTTCAGTAGCTGCGACTACTTATACGCTTTTTGCTTATTACGGCTGGAATCCTTTAGAATTAAACGAATAAAACCATAAACTCCTCTTGACAATTTATCAGGGAGGATTTAAACTGGGAACATAAGGAACCCGGCTTAGTTTAATGCCGATAATAAAAGAAATTATTCTCATGCCTTTTAAGAAAGGGGGTGAACCGGAGAATGAAGAGGTATATTGTTGTTGTGGGATTAGTAATCGCTATTTGTCTTTGTTCATGGTTTTTAATAACTAGTTTTATCCGCGCACAGGAAGATACGATAACCTTGGATTGCTCTTTTGGAAAAATTACCTTTTCTCATAAAAAACACACCGAGACGATTTCCTGTAAAGAATGCCACCATACAGGCATAGATAATCCAAAATGTCGTTCTTGTCATACAAAAGAGGCGGATATAAATCCCCAGAAGGCCTTTCACGAGAACTGCATAGAATGCCATAAAGAAAAAGCGGCTGGCCCTACAGGTTGCGTAGATTGTCATAAGAAATAGCGGTATTATAAAGGACGGGCAGAATTTAAGTTTATTAAATAATGCCTGTCTTTTTTTATCATGGCACACGGCACAAGAAAAGCGCCTCTAGGTATCAGGGGCTTGTCCATGGGGTGTTCGATATGGTATAATAACAATAGATGATTAAACAGGAGCGTTTAATTCAATTAACCCGGCAATTAATCCGTATTCCCTCTGAGAATCCGCCGGGGAATGAATATCGGATTGCCTGTTTTGTAAAAAAATTTTTCTGCGGCTTAGGGCTTAAGCCGAAAGTTTACGAGTTTAAGAAAAAGCGAAACAATATAGTTGTAATTTTAAGAGGAAAAGACAAAAAACATAATCTCTTGATAAGCCCACACCTGGATACGGTTCCCGCAGGCAGCAGCTGGAAGAGGGCATTGCCTTTTGCCGGGGCCTTGCGTAACGGCCGCATCTATGGCCGGGGCGCTTCTGATGATAAGGGTAATTTGGCAGTTTCTTTAGAGGTAATCAGGAGTCTTGTTGAAGAGAAGCATGTTTTAGGTTATAATCTAATCTTTGCTGCTACGGCAGATGAAGAAACCGGATCAAGCCTTGGGCTTATTCCCTTATTAGATAAAGGAATATTAAAGCCTCAGGCAGCTTTGATTTTAGATGGCGATGATTTTAATATAATAGTTGCGCAAAAGGGATTACTGCATCTAAGGGTAAAGATTCAAGGAAAGTCCGCGCATGGCGCTTATCCCTGGCAGGGGGTGAATGCAATTGATGCGGCATTAGCGGCTTTATCAGGGATAAAGTCATACAAATTTGTTTATAAAAAAAATCTTTATCTTCGCCCGCCGACAATAAATATCGGCAAGATTGCCGGAGGGGATAAGGTTAATGTAGTTGCTGATTGGTGCGAATTTGACGTTGATTTAAGATTCTTGCCCGGGATGCCTGCTTCGAGAATCATACAGGGGGTAAGAAAAATAATCGGAAGTTACGCCAAAAAATTCAGCATTGAGATTTTAGCAAATCAACTGCCTTCACAAATCGATCCCAGGCATCCCCTGGTAAAATATCTAAGAGGGGCAATACGAAATTATGGGGTATCCCCGAAGATAACCGGTTCTGAGGGCGCAACCGTAATTACCTTTTTTCAAGAAAGGAATATTCCTGCGATTGCTACCGGATTCGGCTCTTTGGGATGCGCGCATAGCAGTAATGAATACATCAAGGTCAGTCATCTCTATAAAGGGGCAAGGGTCCTGGAAAGATTTTTAAAAAATTTTAGATTTAGTTAGTAGGAGAAAATATATGCAGAAAAGTATTAGATTTTTGAAAAAACCGCGGCTTTCAAACCCGATTCTTATTACTGCCTGGCCGGGCATGGGCGAGGTTGCTTTAAAGAGCACTAAATACCTGATTGAGAAATTAGGGTTTGAGGCATTTGCTTATATGGTAAGCTCGGATTATTTCTATCCTATGGCAAGCGAAATAAAAAACGGCGTTATCGATATCAAAGGCCTGCCGCAAAATTATTTTTATTATTACAAGAGCCCTTCGCTAAAAAATAATCCGAAAACAAGCAACAATGACCTGATAATTTTTCTTAGCAATACCCAGCCTGACTTGGCCAAGGCAGGCGACTATGCGGATAATATTTTGGAAATTGCCCGTTTGTATAAGGTCGGGATGGTTATTAGTTTTGCCGCCTTGCCTGCCTCGATTGACCATATCCAAAATCCCGCGGTTTGGTTTTCTGCCACGAACACGGAATTATTCAAGCAGATACAAAAACACGGCCTTAAGGTAATGAAAGAAGGTGAGATCAGCGGTATGAACGGTTTGTTTTTGGGGTTAGCTAAAAAGGCAGGCTTTCCGGGCTTCTGCCTTTTAGGCGAGGTTCCTATATATACGATTCAGATTGAAAACCCAAAGACATCATTTGCGATTTTAGAAAAATTAAAAATGATTTTAAATTTGCCCCTTGATTTAAATGAATTACAGAAACAGGGGCACTTTATAGAAGAGGAGATTAATAAGCTTGTTGATTATCTTAAGGAGGGAATTAGCCTGCCTTCGGATTCGGGGCCGGCCCCGATTAGCGATAAGGAAATCGAAAAGATTAAGAAGGCGTTAACCCAGTTGACCCGTTTGCCGCGTTCGGTAAAGGAAAAGATTGAGCGGCTCTTTGAGTTATCGCGCAAGGATATCAGCAAGGCAAATGAGTTAAAGCAGGAATTGGATACTTGGACGGTTTATAAGGAATACGAAGACAGGTTCCTCGACCTTTTTAAAAAACCCAAAAATGAAAGTAATTAAATTAAAGCAGCCTGTTAAAACACATTTTTTTTCATGGATACACACAAATAAAAAACGGATTCACACTGATAATCTGTGTGGATCTGCGCTAGATAAATCAGCAGTATTTCTAAAAATAATAAAATAAAGCCAAAAATTAACATAGTACTATAAATTAAAACTAAAATGAGACTAAGAAATTTTTCGGCCTGGCCCAAGGGTGAAAAAATCCTCCTGGCCCACGGAAGCGGCGGTAAATTAATGCATGATTTAATCAAGGATATGATTTTGCCGAAATTCAGCAATCCGCTTCTTAATCAATTAAATGACAGTGCGGTGATCGATTTTAAGGATAAGCAGTTGGCGTTTACTACCGATTCTTTTGTGGTGAGCCCTTTATTCTTTCGCGGCGGGGATATCGGTAAGCTTGCGGTTTTTGGTACGGTTAACGATTTAACGATGTCCGGGGCAATACCCCTTTATTTGTCTCTTGCCTTGATTATCGAAGAAGGATTAGATTTTTCCCTGTTGAAGCGCGTGGTTGATTCGCTTTCTTTGGCTTGCCGGGATGCAGGGGTTAAGGTAGTTGCCGGCGATTTAAAGGTAGTAGAAAAAGGGGCTTGCGATAAGTTATTTATTAACACTGCCGGTATAGGTAAGACGGTCCGGAATTTGAAGATAAAAAATATCAAGGCAGGGGATAAGATTATTATTACTGGTGGGATTGCCGAGCACGGCTTAAGCATATTAAGCCAGCGTCGGGGAGTGGATCTTGGTTTAAATATTAAGAGCGATTGCGCGAGCCTGAATCATCTATTAATTCCTTTGCTGCAAAAAAACAAGGCAGTAAAATTCATGCGCGATCCTACGCGCGGGGGATTAGCAACAACCTTAAATGAGATTGCCGAAGGCGCGAATTTAGGGATTATAATTAATGAGGATAAGGTTCCCCTTGCCAGCCGGATAAAGGCTGCCAGCGAGTTGTTAGGGATCGACCCCCTTTACATTGCTAATGAAGGCAAAGCAATCCTGATTGTTGAGCCCGGTTTAGCAGAAGGTGTGTTAAGGTATTTGAAGCAACGCCCGCAAGGAAAAGCCGCAGGAATTATCGGGGAGGTAACTTCTAAAACCCGCGGCAAGGTAATACTTAAGACTGCAGTTGGAACAAACCGCATCCTGGATATGCTAACTTCCGAACCCTTACCACGGATATGTTGACGAGCGCATGACTTACAGGGCACGTAGTGCGATGTAAGTCATATGCGCGAGTTAATCCTTGACATTTTTGAAATATTAACTTAGGAGCAAAATGTCAAGGACTAAATTCGTCCCGACGATACGTCGGGAATCATTAATTATGGAACGATTTTACCGTGAATGGACAAGTGCAGAGGGCTTTATTAAGACTGATATTGCAGTTAGGGAAACCGACCTCGCGATTCTAACTGATAAGCCTTTTGAAAAAGTATGGTTTCGGCAAAAGATTATAGATTTACGCCGTGATATCCAGGATTATGCCGCAAAAGACAAGCGTTTTCTTAGCGCCCTCCTGCCAATAGCCGTAGAATCAGGCGCCCCGGATATTATTAAGCAGATGGCAGGGGCAGCTAAGGCAGCTAATGTCGGGCCAATGGCTGCGGTTGCAGGGGCAGTTGCTCAATTACTGGCTGCGGATTTATTGTCTGCGGGCTGCGAGCAGGTAATTATTGAAAACGGCGGCGATGTTTTTTTAACTAAACAAAAAAAGGACCGCTTAGTCGGTATTTTTGCGGGAAAGTCGAAATTTTCCGGAAAGCTCAGGTTACTGGTTGCGCCGGATCAAACCCCCTGCGGCATTTGTACATCATCGGCTACCTTTGGCCATTCATTAAGTTTTGGTAAGGCTGATAGCGCGGTAATTAAAGCCAAGGACGCTGCATTAGCGGATGCAGTAGCAACCGCGGCCTGCAATTTAGTTAAAACAAGCGCTGATTTAGAAAAGGCAGTTAAATTTGCCAGGGGAATTCCCGGGATTTCGGGCGCATTAATAATTTTAGATGATAAGTTTGCCAGCGGCGGCGAAATCGAAATAAAGGGTTGAGATATTAAGCCCCCGCATTCTTTCTCTGATAATCTTCTATAGTTTAAATTGTTTTTTCCCGTCTGATTTTACCCTCTTTTAAAGAGGAAATATAAATTTTTCTTGACAATATTTTTTTTTGTGATAAAAAGGTAAGTAAGAATACGCTTGTAAGAAATTTTTAAGGAGGAAAAAGTTCTCAAGAAAACCGACGAGGTTTGTCGGATTAGTTTTGGCAAAGCCTACGGATAGGTTTCTTGGGGGCGTGGGAAAATAAAATTGAAAGAACCAGAATAAACTTAAGGTAAGGGATAGGCAGAAGCTATCCCTTTTTTATTTTATGGCTAAGACTATCGGATTAAGTTTTGATTTAAAAAGCGATTATAAGCTTAAAGAGGGGGATCCTCACGATGCTAGTGCTGAATTCGACCAGCCGGCTACAGTTGATTTAATCGAACAGGCGATTAGCTCGCTGGGGTATCAGGTAAAGAGGATCGGCAATATTTTCTCGCTTATCGAAAACCTTAAGCAGCTTGATGATATTGATATGGTTTTTAATATTTCCGAAGGATTAAGCGGGAGAAACCGCGAATCACAGGTTCCGATCATCCTTGAGATAAAAAATATTCCTTATGTTGGTTCGGACGGCTTAACCTTGGCGCTTACCCTGGATAAATTAATGGCAAAGAGGATTTTTCGTTCCGAGGGCATTTCTACGCCCAGGTTTTTTGAAGTAAAAGAGGCCAATTCCTTAATTGATACAGATCATTTTCAATTCCCGCTTATTGTTAAGCCGCGCTTTGAGGGTTCTTCTAAGGGCATTGATGCGAGTATGCGGGTAAGCGACCTTGATCAATTAATTGACCGCAGCGCGCATATAATTAATACATACAAACAACCGGCATTGGTTGAGGAATTTATCAAGGGCAGGGAATTTACGGTGGCAATTGTCGGAAATGAACCGCCCGAGGTCTTAACGCCGGTGCAGATAAAAATCGAAGGCGAACTGGAGCTGGGGGATAAATTTTATACCTTTGGGCATATCTATTCAAATAAATTAGAATATGTCTGCCCGGCGCCGATTGATAAAACCCTGGAAGAAAAACTTAAGGAATTGGCAGGCAGGGTTTATCAGGCAGTAGATTGTCGTGATTTTGGCCGGGTTGATTTCCGGGTTGATCAACAGGGAAATCCTTATGTTTTGGAGATTAATCCCCTGCCTTGCCTGGCTGCCGAGGACGTATTTATGCTGCTTTCTAAGGTTGGCGGAATAACCTACCCCGAGATGATCGGGAAAATATTAGGGAGCGCATTTAAGCGCTATAGTTTATAATACCTTAATTTTGGAGTGCGGTTTTAAAAATATATAAAACCATGGCAGAAATTCAAACACAAAAAATATCCATTAGCCCCGAGGGTAATCCTCAATCTGTGATTGCTGCGCCTGTTCCTTATGTAAGAAGAAAGGGGCAGTTGGATTATCAGCAGATAAGTTTATTTAAGGAGGTTAACCCCCTTGATTGGGAAGATTGGCATTGGCAGATAAAACATCGGATTTATTCAGCTGACCAATTAAGCCAAATTATAAAGCTTACCCCTGAAGAAGCAGAAGGGATAAAAAGGGGGCGCGGCAATATGAGCATGGCAATTACCCCTTTTTGGCTTACGCTTATTGATCCCGAGGATGCGCATTGTCCGATTCGCCGTCAGAGTGTGCCTACTATATATGAGTCGCAAATTGGGCCGCATGAGATGGTTGATCCCTGTGCTGAGGATCGCGATTCCTCGGCACCCCATCTTGTTCATCGTTATCCCGATCGGGTGCTTCTTCTTGCTACCGAGCAATGCGCCATGTATTGCCGCCACTGTACGCGAAGAAGGCTGGTTGGCGAGAATAAAAAAGCCCCTGCCAGTAATAGCTGGGATGCCGCAATCGAATATATAAAGTCCAACCGTAAGATTCGCGATGTATTGATATCCGGCGGGGATCCTTTAATGCTTGAAGATAATGTTTTAGAGGATTTGATTAAAAAGGTTCGTTCTATTTCTCATGTTGAGTTTTTAAGAATCGGCACCCGTCTTCCGGCAACCCTGCCTCAGCGGATAAACGATGACCTGATTAAGATGCTCAAGAAATACAGCCCCTTATGGATAAGCATACATTTTAACCATCCTAAGGAAATCACCAAGCGCTGCCGGATTGCCTGCGAAATGCTTGCTGATAACGGCTTTCCATTAGGAAGCCAGACAGTGCTTCTTAAGGGCATAAATGACCGGCCATACATTATGAAGAAACTTATGCATGAGCTCTTGAAGATTCGCGTGCGCCCTTATTATATTTATCAATGTGACCCGGTAAAGGGAACTCAGCATTTTCGTACCCCGGTTGCAGTGGGAATAAACATCATTGAAAAGATGCGCGGCCACACTACCGGTTATGCAGTGCCTACCTATGTAATTGACGGCCCGGGGGGCGGGGGTAAGATTCCCGTAGGGTCAAATTACCTTCTTTCTCAGGCAAAAGGAAAGTACGTCCTACGCAACTATCGCGGTAAAATTTATACATATTCGGAATAAAGATATCAATATCCGCATCAACAATCTCCGGGGTTAATGGATTTGCCGGCTAAGGCCGGTTGTTCAAATTTTTAGTTAAACACCTTTAAATTCGCTAATCTTTTGGATTTTTTTGCTTGACCGCGCTAATTCTGCCTCATATAATAGAAATCTACCCTTTGATTTAATTAATCCATAAATAATAGCTGGTTTTAGCCATAGACGGTTATTAAGGAGGATAGTTAAAATGCCTATTCAGGATAAAAGAAATATTATTCTTCTTGGTCATGCCCACTCCGGAAAAACATCGCTTTCTGAATCTCTTATTGCACGCTGCGGGGCTACTACCCGCAAGGGGAGTGTTCCTGAAGGCAATACCGTAAGCGACTATAGCTGGGATGAGATTGAAAAAAAGAACTCAATTAATTCCAGTTTGCTTTTTTGCGATTACCAGGGGTTTAAGATTCAGATAATCGATACCCCCGGATACGCTGATTTTTTTGGCGAGGTTATTGCCGGGATTCGCGCAGCCGATAACGCGATTTTAGTTGTTGATGCGTTTGCCGGCGTTGAGGTAGGCACGGAAAAGGCATGGGGCCTTTTAGATGAATTAAAGATACCCCGGATTATTTTTATCAATAAGACTGATAAAGAAGGGGTTGAGATTAATAAAACGATTGCTGATATAAAGTCAATGCTTTCCGAGAAGGCAGTTGTTTTAGATGCCTTAAAGCCCGATGAATTAGTTGAATTAGTTGCCGAAACCGATGATCAGTTATTGGAAAAATATCTGGCAGACGGCAAGCTCAGCCCGGAAGAAGTAACTATGGGTTTGCGGCGGGCGGTAGTTGAGGCAAAAATATTTCCGATAATTTCAGGCTCAGCAATTACCGACGCGGGAATTGATGATTTATTCAAGGCAATTAAGGATTATTTGGCGTCCCCGCTAGAAAGGGCACCCCTGGAAGTCACGGGTGAGATTAAGTTTGATGCTGATGCGCCGCTTACCGGGTTTGTTTTTAAGAGCATTGTTGATCCTTATGTCGGCCAGTTAAGTTTATTGCGTATTTTTTCCGGTAAGCTGGATTCCAATACCAGCTTTTATAATGTTACCCAGAAAAGCAACGAGCGCTTCGGGCAAATCTATATGTTGCAGGGTAAAGAGCAAAAGGCGGTTGATCAGGCGGTTTGCGGTGATATTGTGGCAATCCCGAAATTAAAACAAACCCGGACCCAGGATTCGATTGCCGAAGTAAAACATCCCGTGGAATTTACCCCGTTGGTCCTTCCCGAGACAATGATTTCTGCTTCGGTTAAGCCGCATTCCCGTCAGGATGAAGAGAAAATTTCTCAGGCATTAAGCAAACTTATTGCCGAGGATCTTACCTTTAAGGTATCGCGTAATCCTCAGACTAAGGAGTTAATTGTTTCCGGACTCGGGGATTTGCATTTAGATGTAATGATTAACCGGCTGAAGAAAAGATTTAATGTCCAGGTTGATTTGGGCACCCCGAAGGTTGCTTATCGGGAAACAATCACCAAGAGCGCTAAGGCTCAGGGTAAACACAAGCGTCAATCCGGCGGTCACGGCCAATACGGCGATGTCTGGATTGAAATAAAGCCTTTAGAAAGGGGCAAGGAATTCGAATTCGTTGATAATATTGTCGGCGGGACGATACCGCGTAATTTTATTCCCTCGGTAGAAAAGGGCGTCAGGCAGGTAATGAAGGAAGGGGTTTTAGCGGGGTGCCAGATGGTTGATATTCAGGTAATCCTTTATGACGGCTCTTATCATAATGTTGATTCTTCTGATATGGCTTTTCAGATTGCCGGGGCAATGGCAATAAGGAAAGCAGTGCAGGAGGCAGGGCCGGCGCTTCTTGAGCCAATAATGGATGTTGAGATATTTATTCCCGAAGATTATTTAGGCCAGATTTCCGGTGACCTTAATTCCCGGCGCGGACGAGTAATGGGCATGGAAGTAAAGGGAAGGAATCAGGCATTAAAGGCCAAGGTTCCCCTTGCCCAGATGTTTACTTATGCCAATGATTTGCGTTCGATTACCGGCGGCCGGGGTAGTTATACAATGAAATTCTCGCATTACGACCAAGTTCCTGCCAAATCCGCTAATGATATTATCAGCAGTTATCAAGCGCAGCGAGAAGAACAAAAAACCTAATCCAATCATAAAATTTTAACCGCAAGTAAAGGGGGGCTAACAGATGAAGATCGGCATCTTTAGTATTGATAGTTTTTCGGCCGGTAAGGAAAATATTGTTGACCAGCGCATTGATCAGTTAAAGGGTATCGCGCGTTCTGCGAAAAAGGTTTATATTCAGGTAGAAATTGTTACTGACCCGGGAAAACTCAGGGAATGCGACGGGGTAATTTCATTGAAAAATAAACAGGCGGATTTAATCCTTGGGGATTTAGATTTTACTGAGAAGCGGATTAGTAATACAGAGGATGAATCGGAAAAGGCGTTATTGAATAGATTTAAAGAACAGCTGGAGGGCGAACGGTTTATTTCTGAGCTGGACTTATCAGAGGAAGAGAACCGCATGGTAAGTGGTTATTCTTTCTTAACGATTAAGCCGATTTTTTTAATTGAACCGCAGGAGCTAGAAGACCAACACAAGGTTTTGGCTTCTGCTTACGCTAATTTCGGATACATTGCTTTCTTTACAGCGGGTGAAAAAGAAGCGCGCGCCTGGTCAATAAAGAAAGGCATGACTTGCTGGCAGGCTTCGGGTTCGATCCATTCTGCTATTCAGAAGGGGTTTATCCGGGGAGAGGTAATTTCTTTTAATGATTTAATCAACGACGGAAGCGTAAACCAGGCGCGGACAAATAACCATATGCGTTTAGAAGGCAAGGAGTATATTGTTCAAGATGGGGATTTAATCAATTTCCGCTTCAATAAATAACTTTATAATAATAGGAGGTTTTAGAGATGATAAGGATTAAGCGTGCGCTGATTAGTGTGTCGAATAAAACCGGGATTGTTGATTTTGCCGGCCAGCTTTCTAAGCTGGGCGTAGAAATTCTTTCTACCGGCGGCACAGCCAAGTTATTTAAGGAAAACAATATCCCGGTAATTGATGTTTCTGATTATACCGGATTTCCCGAAATGTTAAACGGACGGGTGAAGACACTGCATCCTAAGATTCACGCCGGGCTTTTAGCTTTACGGGAGAATCCTTCGCATATGCAGACATTGGATGAGCATAAAATCGGCTTAATTGATATAGTGGTAGTAAATCTTTATCCGTTTGAAGAAACAGTTGCCAGGCAAGGGGTAACCGAGGAAGAGGCAATTGAGAATATTGATATCGGCGGCCCGTCAATGCTGCGTTCGGCAGCCAAGAATCATCAGTCTGTTGTGGTTGTTTCAAGCCCGGATCAGTATAAAGAGATATCAAATGAGCTTAATAAGAATCAGGGGGCAATTAGCACCCAGACGGCCAAAAAGTTAGCCCATGAGGTATTTCGCCTGACCTCGCATTACGACGGAGAAATCTATAATTATTTAAGCGGCAAGACAAAAGCAGCCGTAAAACCAGGGGCAGGATTCCCTCAGGAATTAAATCTGGAATTCAGTAAGGTTCAGGATTTACGCTATGGAGAGAACCCCCATCAGAAGGCAGCCTTTTACCGCAAGAAGCAGGCAGGCCAGGGATTAGTTAACTTAAGGCAGCTTCATGGCAAGGAACTTTCTTTTAATAATATTTTAGACTTAAACAGCACCTGTGAATTAGTAGTTGAATTTAAACATCCGGCAGTAGTTGTCTGCAAACACAATAATCCTTGCGGGGTTGCCGAAGATAAACGTTTAGACCGGGCTTATCTGGATGCCTGGAAGTGCGACAGCCTTTCTGCATTTGGCGGTATTGTTGCTTTAAACCGCAAAGCTGATTTAAAGACCGCAAAGCTAATCCTGCATAGCGGCTTTTTAGAGTGTGTTATTGCCCCCGGGTTTAATCCGGAGGCATTAGATATCCTTAAGCAAAAAAAGAACCTGCGCTTATTGGAATTGGTTAATTTGAACTCAGCCAAAGAATTCGACCTTAAAAGAATAGGCGGGGGTTTATTAGTCCAGGACAAGGACTTAGATTTATCCGAGATAAACAAACTCAAGGTTGTTACTAAAAAGAAGCCGACAAAGGCGCAGCTGGACAGCCTTATCTTTTCCTGGAAGGTTGTTAAACATACCAAATCCAATGCGATTGTTCTTGTTCGCGGCAAGCGGACCGTGGGTATCGGCGCCGGACAGATGTCACGCGTTGATTCGGTAATTATTGCGAAAAGAAAAGCTGGAAAGTTAGCCCAGAATTCCTGCCTTGCCTCAGATGCCTTTTTCCCCAAGCCGGATGCAATTGTTCAAGCAGCGCGCGCGGGGGTAAAGGCAATCATCCAGCCCGGGGGTTCGATCTCCGATGACGAAGTCATCAAGGCCTGCAATAAGCACAACATTGCCATGGTTGTAACCGGCAGGAGGCACTTCAAGCATTAACGAGGACACGATTTAGCGCCACTGGAACAGCAAGCTAAATCGTATGTCCGAGTTAATCCCGCCCTTTTGGGAAAAGATGGAAAATGATGCTTTTGATCGGGAGATGAAGCTGAAACATCACGGCAGTACGACCGGACACTTAAAGAAACGTGTAAAAAATAGTTTATTGCTGCCAAAAGGGCGGGATAAATTCGCACCTATAACTTATGCCGCACTTCGTACTCCATAAGTTATGTGCTCATTTATGACCTATCCCGAAGCAATCAGATATTTAGAGTCATTCATTGACTACGAAAAGGCCCTTCAATATCCTTATGCCGAGACCTTTAAATTAGAGCGGATAAAACAGCTTCTCGATGCATTGGGCAACCCCCAAGATGCTTTAAAATGCATTCAGGTTGCCGGCACAAAGGGTAAGGGTTCAACCTGCGCATTTGTTGCTTATATATTACGCCAGGCCCAATTCAAGGTCGGCCTCTATACCTCTCCGCATTTATCCGATTTTAAGGAAAGGATTCGCATATTAAGCCCGCAGCTTCCTTCAGAGCAAAAATTAGACAGCGATGGTAGCCCGCTGGTTTTTGAAGGAATGATTTCCGATGATGAAATAGTTGCAATAATCGAGCGATTGAGGCCCCAGGCTGATAAATTCAATGCGCATTCGAAATATGGCGCGCTTTCCTTTTTTGAAGTGTATACTGCGATTGCCTTTATCTATTTCCGGGATAAAAAGGTTGATTTTTGTGTTTTGGAAACAGGGTTAGGCGGCAGGCTGGATGCAACCAACAGCGTTAATTCTTTGATCGCGGCATTAACCCCGATAAGCTACGAACATACCCAATATTTGGGGGATACTTTAACCGAGATTGCTTTTGAGAAGGCAGGGATTATAAAATCGAGGTCAAAACTTCCGCAATTAATCGCGATTACTGCACCGCAGGAAAAAGAAGTTATGGAAATATTCAGGAGGAGGTGCGGGGAGCAAGGCGCAGCCCTCTATGAAATCGGCAAGGATATAATTATTGAGAATAATCGGCCTGATTCGGGCGATCAGTGTTTTGCTGTTAGGGGCTTATTCGGAGAATTAGCTGATTTAAAAATAAGGTTAAAAGGCAGCCACCAGATAATTAATGCTGCCTTGGCAGCTGCAGTTGTTTTGGCAATGCGCAAATTTTATCATCCGGGCTTGAGCCTTAAAGCGATAAAGGACGGATTATATAATACCCTTTGGCCCGGCCGGTTTGAGATTATTTCCGGGAACCGGTTGGTGGTTCTTGACGGGGCACAGAATGCCTCTTCAGCGCAGGCGCTTCTAAGGGGGGTTAAGGAAAATTTTCCTGACCGGCGCATAATTTTGGTTTTAGGTGTTTGCCGGGATAAGGATATAAAAGGTATTTGCCGGGCGCTTATTCCGATAAGCCAAGAGGTTATTTTGACCCAGGTGGATAATCCGCGGGCAGCAGATATAAATGCGATTAGGGAAATTATCAGGCATGAATTACCTGATATCAAATGCCGGATAAACGGTGCTAAAAAGGTAAGCCAGGCCCTGGATTTGGCAGCAGCAAAAGCAAAGCAGGGGGATTTAATTTTAATTACCGGATCTTTGTTTTTAGTAGGCCAGGCACGTGAGTTATTAAATAACAGGCAGCGATAAAATGATGAATATTAATTCAGAAGATACAATTGCAGCAATTGCTACAGCAATCGGCGAATCCGGCATTGGTATTGTCAGGATAAGCGGAAAAAAGGCATTGTCTATTGCGGACAGGATTTTTGTTTCCCGGGATAACAAGAAGCCTTCCTGTTTCAGGACTTATACAACGCATTATGGGTGGATTATAGATAGTCATAAGTCAGGAGTCATAAGTGAGAAGTCAGGAGTCTTAAGTCATAAGCAAGAAGATAGGGCTTCTGATTTTGAGCAGGGGGTGATTGATGAGGTTATCCTGACGGTAATGCGCAAACCCCGCAGTTATACGCGCGAGGATGTTGTGGAGATAAACTCTCATGGCGGGATTATCCCTTTAAGAAAAATCCTGGAATTGGTTTTGGATTCAGGGGCGCGTTTAAGTAAGCCGGGTGAATTTACCCAGCGTGCTTTTTTAAACGGCCGTATTGACCTTACTCAGGCAGAAGCAGTATTGGATATTATCCGGGCAAAAACCGATTCTGCCTTAAGGGTAAGCATCGGCCAACTAAAAGGCGCGCTTTCAAAAAAAATAAATCGTTTGAGGAAAAAGTTATTGGTACCGCTTGCTATTTTAGAGGCAGATATTGATTTTCCCGATGAAGACCTGGGGGCGGTTGATAGCGGGGCTATTGCTGATGGGTTAGAAGGGGCAAGCCGGGAACTAGAACTGCTTTTGGATAGCTCTAAGAAGGGGAGGGTTTTACGTGAGGGCATAAAGGCGGTTATTTGCGGCAAGCCTAACGCGGGTAAGTCTTCGCTTTTAAATGCATTATTAAGATGCGAACGTTCTATTGTTACGCCGATTGCCGGTACAACCCGAGATACTATCGAAGATATCTTAGATATCAAGGGGATTCCGGTAAGGATTGTTGATACTGCCGGCATAATCGAGCCACGCGATCTAATTGAAAAAAAGGCGGTTTCGCGCAGCCAGCTTTATATTAAAGAGGCGGATTTAATCCTGCTTGTTTTTGACGGAAGCAAAGGCATCTCCCGAGAGGATGAGGTTTTAATGCGCAAGGTTAAGCTAAAGCCTGTTCTTGCCTTGATTAATAAAATTGACCTGAAGCAGAAGATTGAATATGAAAAGATTGCCCGGAGGTTTAAACAGGTTGTCGAGATCTCCGCAAAAAAACAGAAAAACATCGGCCGATTGGAGGAAGCTATTGCCCAATCGGTATTTAATGGTAAAATTAAATCAGGTGAACAGGTATGGGTAAGTAATCTCAGGCACATCCAGCAGCTTAAAAGGGCGCAGAAATCAATTGCCCGGGCAAGGAGATCAGTTAAAAAGAATTTATCCTTTGAGCTGATTGCCCAGGATCTTAAGGAGGCATTTGGTTTCCTGGATGAAATTGAGGGTAAGCAGTTAACCGATAATTTACTGGATAGGATTTTCAGTGATTTTTGTATCGGAAAATAAAAGGGGTTAATATGGATAAAAAAAAGATCGAAAAGGCAATTCGGGATATTCTGATTGCGATTGGCGATAATCCAGAGAGGAAAGACCTAAAGGATACGCCAAAACGGGTTGCCGAAATGTATGAAGAGATCTTTTCCGGCATTAAGCAGAGCCCGGATAAGGAACTCGAGGTTATTTTAGATCAGAAGTACGAAGAAATTGTTCTGCTTAAGGGGATTCCGCTTTATGGGGTTTGCGAGCATCACCTGCTTCCGTTTCTCGGTAAGGCGCACATTGCCTATATCCCTAAGGATGGCCGCGTAACCGGGTTAAGTAAATTAGCGCGGGTTGTAGATATTCTATCTAAGCGGCCGCAGGTTCAGGAGAGGCTTACTACCCAGATTGCAGAGATTATCATGAAAAAACTTACCCCTCGCGGGGTTATGGTTGTTATTGAGGCAGAACATCTGTGTATGTCAATGCGCGGGGTGAAGAAGGCAGGGGCATTAACAGTGACTTCGGCGGTACGCGGAATTTTTAAAAAGAACGAAAAAACCCGCAGTGAGACTTTAGCATTAATCAGGGACGGGAAATAATTGCTGTTATAATCTTTAAGGCACAGGGACAAATGAAATATTTAGCATTACTAACCCTAAGTTTATTTTTCTTAAGCGGCTGCGCTACGATTACCGGCCCGTCAGTAAGCCAGGAAGAAATCCGCGTGGCAGAAGAAGGATTAATGGTAAAATCACTCGAGTTTCGGATTAAACAATTAAAGCGGGTTAGTAATATCGGCTATAAGCTGGTTTCGAACATTCCGCAGGAAGAGATTAAGGCAGTAAAAGAGCCGCAGCCTTATTTAGGTATATATGCGGTAGAGATTAATAAATATCTCAGGCAATTATATCATCTCCAGACAGAAAGGGGCCTGGTAGTTGCGGTTGTGATTGACGGCTCACCGGCACAAAGGGCAGGGGTAATGCCGGGGGATGTTTTGGAGTCGATTAACGGGACAAGGCTTTTTAGCGCACGTGACTTTAATTATCAGTCTAAGAAATTAAAAATCGGAAGCTCGGCTAAACTACAGATTAAGCGCAATGATCTGCCCCAGGGCATTTTTTTAAGCGTGGGTTCAATTCCGATAAATGTACCTATTGTTATGGTTGATATCCAGGAGGTTAATGCTGCTGCCGGTACCAATGCAATTTACATTACCTACGGCTTAATGAATTTTGCCAGGACAGACGATGAAATTTCCGCGGTTTTAGGCCATGAGTTAGCCCATTTTGTGCGCGGGCATGTTTCTAAAGCGCAAATGGGTTCGATCCTATCAGTTTTACTGGGGATATTTGCTGAGGAGGCATCCCCGGGAAGCGGGGATGTTGTGATGCAGACGGCTGATCTTTTTAGGGCAAATTATTCCCGCGACCTGGAGCGGGAGGCGGATTATTTCGGCGTGAAATTTGTCTACCTTGCGGGTTTTAACCCCTGTGTTTGCGCATCCTTTCAGGAAAGGTTTGCGATTGAAATTCCCCAATCAATGATTAGGAGCTATCTTTCCACCCATCCTTCTTCCCCCGAACGAATGCTGAGGATTAAAAAGGCAGTCCAAGAATTCGCGCAATTTACC
>JBDRHJ010000041.1:0-3709 GCA_043816835.1 Candidatus Omnitrophota bacterium | reverse complement strand
TTTGCGAGGATGGCGGAATGGCAGACGCGACAGTTTGAGGGGCTGTTGACTGATGAGGTCGTGAGGGTTCAACTCCCTCTCCTCGCATTAATTAAAGGCTTCTTTTTTAACGGGCAACGGCGATTTAATAAATGACAAAACGTATTCATCTATTTTACTCCGGCAGGGTTCAGGGTGTAGGTTTTCGTTATACTGTCCAGGGGGTTGCGTACGACCTGGAGGTTGTTGGTTGGATAAAGAATCTCTACGACGGCCGGGTAGAAGTTGTTGCTGAGGCAGAAGAATCCGCATTAAAAAAATTTCTTTCCTATGTTCGGCAACATTTTCAGGATTATATAAAGAATACAGATGTTCAATGGCAGAATGCAACCGGTGAATTCGAGGATTTTAGGATAACATTTTAATCACGGCATAATTTACGTCATTTAACTGCGTTCAGGGCGTAATCCTGAGTGAAATCGAAGGATTACGTTCACTAAGGTTCGCTAAATTGTCTGCTTATTAATGCGCTGGGGAATTTTTTCAGATATCCATTCTAATTTAGAAGCACTCGAGGCAACAATCAAGGCATATAAATTTTATATGATAGATAAATACCTATGCCTTGGGGATATAGTCGGTTATGCGGCCAGCCCCTTGGAGTGCATCAAGATCGTTAAGGATATTTCTCATGTTGTTATTGCCGGGAATCATGACTGGGCAGCGGTTGATCTGTTTCCGACAAAGTATTTCAATGAGTGGGCAAAAACCGCAGTTGAATGGACAAAGGATAAGCTTGATTTGGATGCCCGGGATCTTCTTAGCTCTTTAGGCATTATCTATGAAGACGATGATTTGATTGCGGTGCACGGCACTTTGGATTCGCCGGAGAAATTTAATTATTTATTCAGCGTTAACCAGAGCGATGACACATTCTGGTTAATGAAAAAACCGGTTTGCTTTATCGGGCATACCCATTTATCGGGCATTTTTATCCAGGACCCCGGCGGAAAGTCTAGTTACTGCATTGATAAGAAGATTAAGCTTAAGCAGGGATATCGGTACATTGTTAATGTAGGCAGTATCGGCCAGCCGCGGGACGGCAATAATCAAGCCGGTTTTTGTGTCTATGATACGAACAAACAAGAGGTAGAGCTCATCAGGGCAAGCTATGATATTCAGTCTGCCCAGAGGAAGATTATTACCGCATGCCTGCCTTCATTTTTATCCGACCGTCTCTCTACGGGGGGATAATTTTTATTGCCGACCTTATACGAGGGGAAAATGCTTGAAATAAGGCAATTTGTAGTGCATGAATCTTGCCTGAATTGTTTAGGCTGCTGCCGGTATAATTTGCCTTCAAACATCTGGTTGCCGCAGCTCCTGGAAGAAGAAAAGGGGCTGTTGAATATAGAAAGATTAGAAACGATTCCTCATAACGATGGTTATATTTGTTTCTTCCTAAATCCAGAAGATAATCGCTGTCAAGTTTATGAACGCCGGCCGCTGGAGTGCCGTATTTATCCCTTTATAATTAATCGTCAGGGTAAGAAGCTCTTTCTTGGTATTGATATAAAGTGCCCGGCTGTTTCCGATAAGATTAAAAGCGAACAATTCCGGGAACACCGCGATTACCTTATTGAATATTTTAAATCCCCCTTAGGTTTAACTGCGCTTCGCAATAATCGGCGCGTGTTTTGTTCTTATCCTGCAGACGAGATCCTGAATTTAACTGAATTGATAATTTAACTATCGTGGAGTTTAAGCAGCTTAAGCTTTCTGACCGGGAAATCTTTGAGTCCTTTTTTGGACTTTGCCAGCATCGGCTGTCACCTTATCAGTTTAGCAATATATTTATCTGGAAGGGGCTTTTCGATATTTTTTATGCTGTTTTAAACGGATGCCTGTGTGTTTTTTTTAAGGACAAAACAGGCTGTTTTATGTATTTGCCCCCGCTGGGCGGGAATCCGGATTCATCGGTAATAAACAGATGCTTTGCGGTTATGGACGGGTTTAATGCCAATAAGGCCATATCGCGCATTGAAAACGTAGAAGAAGCAGGGCTTAAATTTTACCGTAATCTGGGATACGGATATTTTGTTAAGCCGGGGGATTATCTTTGTTTGCGGCGAGATATCGTATCCTTAAAAGGCAATCGGTTTAAGCCTAAACGCGCTTCCTATAATTACTGTATCCGGCAATATAATCCGCAATTGCGGTTGTTTCAGGAAGGGGATCAGGAGGCTTGTTTATCCCTTTATCAAGGCTGGGCCGGGGAGCGCAAGAAAAAGTTCTTTGACCCGGTTTATCAGGCAATGCTTGACGACGGGTTTTCCTGTCAAAGCGCGGCAATCGAGAATTTTTCTCAATTGGATTTTTCCGCATACGTGGTAGAAATCAAAAACAGGATTACCGGCTATACATTCGGTTTCCCTTTAAATAGAACCACATTCTGTATTCTTTTTGAGATCTGCGATTTAGATTATCAGGGTATTTCTCAGTTTATCTTTTCGCAATTTTGCCGGCAATTATCCGGTTATCGATATATTAATATTATGGATGATTCGGGGTTAGCTAATTTACGCAGGGTAAAGTTATCCTATCACCCGGTTGAAATTATTCCCAACTATATTATCAAGAGGAAGGCCAATGGCTAAAAGGATTAACGAGACAGAGTTTGTTATTTTTGATGTTGAGACTACCGGCTTGGGGCCGGAATCGGGAGACCGCATTGTTGAGATTGCGGCAAGAAGATTAAAGGGTAAGCAAAGATTAGGGACCTTTAATTCCTTGGTTAATTTAGAGGGCGGTGAAATTTCCCCGGCTGCATTTGCAGTAAATCAGATTACCCCAGAGATGCTTAAGGGCGCCCCGCCGATTGATCAGGTTTTACCGGGGTTTCTGGATTTTATTTCCGGGTCCTGCCTTGCGGCTTATAACGCGCCCTTTGATATAGGGTTTTTATGTTCGGAGTTAAAATTGATTAAAAGGGAACTTCCTGCGAGGTTTGAGGTAATAGATATTTTAACCATGGCAAAACAGCTATTGTCGCATCTAGGCCGTCATGCGCTTTGGTTTGTGGCCGAAAGCCTGGAAATAAATAATATCCAGCAGCACCGCGCGCTTTCGGACGTTGATTTAACCGTAGAGGTTTTCCATCAATTAAATTCGATACTTACAAAAAAGGGAATCACCGATTTTGAGCAATTGTTCGGGCTTTTTGGTTTGAATTCTCAGCTGTTAGATGATATAAATAGTACTAAGATTGCGCGCATACAACAGGCCCTGGATTCAAGGGTTACCCTTAAAATAAGATATCTTAGCCGTCATAATGCCAAGGTTACTGAACGGGAAATTATTCCTCAGGCAGTGATTAAGGGAAAGCAGCAGGTCTATCCGGCTCTACCGGCGGCAAAGCAAAATATCAAAGGCGATATTTCCCAGGGGGTTTATCTTAGGGGTTTTTGTAATTTAAGGCGCGAAGAACGCATGTTCAGGATTGAGAATATATTAAATTTAGAGATGGGGGCGCCGTTTAAAACCCGGCCGGGTAAAGATTCGCCTGCAGCGGGTATTGCTTAGAAGCGCTTTTTATGGTGTAGGAAAGTATAAAAACACAGATTCACCCCGTTAGAGAAAGTCACCGACGAAGTCGGTGGTGGGAAAGATTTAGACAACCGTTAGCCCCGTTAGAAATAAAATTTCTAACGGGGTTAGAGAGAATTCTCTA
>JBDRHJ010000040.1:0-7230 GCA_043816835.1 Candidatus Omnitrophota bacterium | reverse complement strand
AGGCAGCGGTATCATTCTATTATCTTTATCTTTTTTTTCTCCCCTTCGGCCTCTCGATTGATCATAGTTTTCCGATTATTAGCAGCCTCAATAATCCCATAGGGATTATTTCCTTAATCCTTATTTTTGCCTTAGCTTTTGTCTCTTTGTTCTTAAGCAGGCGTATTGCTAGGATAATCAGGTTTTCCTGCCTTTGGTATTTTATTTGCCTTTCCCCGAAGTTTTATGCGCGGCTTAATCTTGTTTGCGCTGAACATCAGGCATACCTTGCTTTTTTTGCCTTATATTTTATTTTTGGATTCTTGCTTTCTAAATGGAAGCTAAAGCAAATTTATTTACGAGGGGTGTTTATCTTTATTCTGGGTTTATTTTTTTTGTTTACCTGTATCCGTAATTTAGAATGGCGCAATGATTATATTTTGTGGAAATCTACACTTAAGGTAAATCCTAACTCCGGTATTGCTAAGGGTGTTATTGGTATGCGGCTTGTTGACAGGGGAAATATAGAAGAGGGGAGTAAGTATCTTGAGCAGTCTGCGTATTCTGCTCCAATGGAAATTACGCGCATAACTTCAACCTTTAATTTAGTTTATAATTATGCCCTACAGGGAGAGCCGGAAAAGGGATTGGAAATTTTAAGGCAAAATCGCGATTATCTTTATCAGGCTGACCCAAAGGGTTTTTTAAAGAGTCTTGAGTTTGTTTATTTTCGTATGGGTAAACACAAGGAGTCAAAAGAGATATTAGAGGATTTAGTTCGGTTTTACCCAAGCGATGCTGCGCTTAAGGGGATACTGGGTTGGCGTTATTTGCAGGAATTTGCTGACAAACAAAGGGCCAGGCAGTATTTTCAGGCCGCAACCAAAGATGATCCGGATTTGGCATTTGTCCATCTTGGCATGGGGGTTGCTTTGGAAGATGAGGATTTAGAAGCGGCAATTAAGGAATATAACCTGGTAATAAAGCTAGCCCCCAATAATCCTAATGCCTATTATAAGCTGGGGCTTATATATGCTAAGAGATTATTAAGTACGCGGGCCCAATGGTATTTTAAGAAAACAATTGAGCTTTCCCCGGAATTTGCCCCGGCATATTACAATCTTTGTATATTCTATTTGTCTTTACCCGAGCCGGATTATGAGCTGGCTCAAGGGTATTTTGAAAAAGCAAAAGAACTCGGATATGAGGTTGACCAGGAAATTGCCGAGATGCTTAAAAACCCGGGATGATTTTTTTACCCCGCTAGAGAAAGCCACTGTCAGCCCCGTTAGAAAGGAACTTTCTAACGGGGTCAGCGCAAAACGTTAGCCCGTTAGAAATTTTATTTCTAACGGGGCTTACGTATAAGGAGTAAATTAAGATATGAATTTTATTAAGCGCGCAAAAGAGGTTTTAGACATTGAATCCGCGGCAATCAAGGGTTTAAAGGCCGGGATTAATAAGAATTTTAAGCTGGCAATTGATTTGATTTTATCGGCAAAGGGAAGGGTTGTGCTCAGCGGCATGGGGAAAACCGGAATTATTGCCCAGAAGTTTTCAGCAACCCTTTCTTCTACGGGAACCCCCAGTCTTTTCCTGCATTCTGCCGAAGCAATCCACGGGGACTTAGGGCGGGTAACTGTCAATGATGTAGTGGTTATTCTTTCTAACAGCGGGGAAACAGAGGAAATAAAAAAGCTCCTGCCGATTTTAAAAAAGATCGGCAGTAAGATTATTGCTTTGACCGGGAATACCAAGTCATCGCTTGCGCGTTTTAGCGATGTCAGTTTGGGTGTGGTAGTTAAAAAAGAAGCCTGTCCTTTGGGCCTTGCCCCCACTGCCTCTACAACTGCAATGCTTGCGATGTGCGATGCGCTTTCCGTCTGTCTCCTGGAAGCAAAGGGTTTTAAAGAAAAGGATTTTGCCCTTTTTCATCCCGGGGGCTCTTTGGGTAAACGCCTGTTACTTAAGGTTGAAGATATTATGCGCACGGCAAAGGCAAACCCGGTTGTGCATGAGGATAAAAAGGTATCCGATGTCCTTCTTAAGATTACCCGTATGCATGCCGGCAGCGCAACAATCGTAGATAAGAACGGCAGGTTAAAAGGCATATTTACCGACGGTGATTTACGCCGGCACCTGGGAAAAGACCGTGATTTACTGCGGCGCAAAATATCAACGGTTATGACCAGAAGCGTTACCACAATCAATAAGGATCGGCTTGCTGCCGAGGCAATGCGCATATTGGAATCTAAGAATATTGACGAGCTGCCGGTCGTAGATAACCGCGGCAAGGTAGTGGGGCTTCTCGATGTGCAGGATCTTTTAAGGGCCGGCTTAGTATAATTTTATGGAAGAACACTTATTCCAAAGGGCAAAGAAGATTAAATTACTCTTATTGGATGTTGACGGTGTTTTAACCGACGGTAGGATTATTTATGACAGTGCCGGGCGGGACTCCAAGTTTTTTAATGTTAATGACGGCTTGGGGATTTATCTCTTGAGCTGTGTCGGCATACCCACGATTTTAATAACCGCTAAGGGCTCGCGCACATTAAAATACCGCGCGCGCGATATGCAGGTTGCCCAAATATTTGCCGGTATAAAACCAAAGAGTTCTGTCTTGGATAAAATATCAAAAAAATATAATGTAGGCCTCAACGAAGTTTGTTTTGTGGGCGATGACCTTGTTGATTTGTGCATCATGGATAAGGTAGGCTTTGCGGTTGCCGTATTTAATGCTTGCCCGGAAATGAAGAACCTTGCCCACTATATTACGCGCCGGGAAGGCGGAAGGGGCGCGGTTAGGGAAATTGTTGAGTTAATCTTAAAATCCCAAGATAAATGGAAAAAAATATTGCAGTCATATCAATCCTGATTTTTGCGTTTATATCCCTGACAGGGAATTTTCTCCCGGTTTACCCCAATGAACTGGAGCAGACGGTTAACGGGTTTACCTTGTACGGCTTCGGGGATACGGGGCAGAAAACCTGGGAGGTCTTTGGTAAAACAGCCGATGTTTTCTCTGATCAGATAAGGCTCAATGACCTTATCGGCACTATTTACGGCGAGGAAGAGATTGTCTTAACTGCAGAAAGGGGCAACTTTAATAAGGCACAAAACGCGGTTCATTTAGAAGAGAATGTGATAATTACTACTGAGTCAGGGGCAAAACTAACTACTGATTATCTGGATTGGGACAATAATACTTCCTTAGTTACTACTGATGCGCCCGTGGACATAAAAAGGGATAATATTACTACTACCGGCATAGGGATAAAGGGTAACACCAATCTTGAAAGCATTGATTTAAAAAAAGACGTGAAGGTTGTGATTAATGATAAAAAGGGGACGGTTGTGGTTACCTGCTCCGGCCCATTAAGCATAGATTATGCCGCTAATATCGCGGTATTCAATAATGATGTTGTTGTTGATGATGGGGAATCCCGTATGTATGCTGATTCAATGGAGGTATTTTTTGATACCGCGCCTTCTGATAATAAAACTGATAAATCCCTTGCCGGCAAGCGCGGTAAGATTAACAAGATTATTGCCCGCGATAACGTTAAGATTATACGGCAGGATAATGTCAGTTTTTCTGATCAAGCGGTATATAATGCCGAGGATAAGACTGTCACCTTAATCGGAAAGCCAAGGCTAATTATTTATTCCGCACCGCAGAAAATGTAATTTTTTGTTATTGCCGAAGAAGTTTTTTGTATCAATTAACACAAGGAGGCACTTGTGTTAATTGATGGATAAGGATTATTGAATATGCATTTATTGGAAGCTAAGAATCTGTTTAAATCTTATGACGGGCGCCAGGTTGTTAAGGGGGTCGAGCTTTTAGTTAAGCGCGGTGAAATTGTCGGGCTTCTTGGGCCTAATGGCGCAGGCAAGACAACCACCTTTTATATGATTGTGGGGATAATTCATCCCAGCCAGGGGAATATTATTTTTGATAATGATGACCTTACGCGCCTGCCTATTCATATACGTTGTCGTTATGGCATTGCCTATCTTTCCCAGGAGCCGTCTGTTTTTCGCAAGCTTACGGTTGAAGAAAATATCATGGCAATTTTAGAAACCCTGCCGATAAGCCACCGGGAAAGAAAAAAGAGGCTTGCTTCGTTACTCGAGGAATTAAATATTACTTATTTGGCAAAGAATAAAGCCTATACCCTTTCCGGCGGGGAAAGGAGACGGTTGGAAATTACCCGGGCATTGGTTTGTAATCCGTCTTTTATTCTTCTTGATGAACCATTTTCCGGCATAGACCCGATTGTAGTTAGTGAGGTGCAGGAAATTATCAAGGAATTAAAAGCAAAGGGATTGGGGGTTTTGCTTACCGACCATAATGTGCGTGAGACCCTTTCAATTACTGACCGTGCTTATTTGATTGCCGAAGGCAAGATTCTTATTTCCGGCAGTGCCCAGGACTTAATCGATAACCCAAAGGCAAGGGAAATTTATCTTGGCGAAAAATTCAGGATGTAGACAGAAGCGAGGAA
Source organism: Candidatus Omnitrophota bacterium (assembly GCA_043816835.1). Classification (GTDB taxonomy): domain Bacteria; phylum Omnitrophota; class Gorgyraeia; order Gygaellales; family JAHJCI01; genus JBDRHJ01. Next base: position 2,740 of record JBDRHJ010000040.1, on the reverse strand, counting down.
GCATTAAGTAAAAATCAATATTAAACCAGTGGGTTTGTAAAATTTAATCGAAAGGTTACCGGCTATAAATTGTAATTTCGGTTGGCGGCTTTGGTTGTGCTGCTAGCAAGGGGTAATCGCTTAACTTAAAGGAATAAGGAGTAAAGGCATTATGAAGACAGAAGTAAAGAAAATAGACCAGCATAAAAGGGAATTAAATGTTAAGATAGAAGGCGATATTATCGGGCAGAAGTTTGACCAGATTTACAAAAAAATAGGCAAAGAGGCAAAGGTGCGCGGTTTTCGTCCGGGGAATGTGCCGCGTGATATTTTAGAAAAACACTATGCCGGGGTTGCCCATCAAGAGGTATTAAAAGACTTGCTCCCGGAGGTTTATAGCCAGGCTTTAGGTGAGGCTAAGCTTGAACCGGTTGGCTTGCCGGAGATATCCCAGGTAAATCTGGATAAAAGCAGCTTAAGCTTTAAGGCTAATTTAGAGGTCAAGCCCGATATAGCACTTAAAAACTATAAAGGGCTTAAGCTTGAGGTTAAGCCGATTGAGGTAAGCGAAGATGAGATAAACAAGGCCTTTAGTAAGCTTAAGGAGAATTATAAGGATATGCCTGAGGATGATTGCGTGCATAGCATGGGCTACCCGAATTTAGAAACCTTAAAAAAACTCCTCGAGAAGCAGATTTATTTGGAAAAGGCAAAGACGCAACAGATGAATTTGGAGAATAGTATCATTGTCCAGTTATTTAAACAGGTTGATTTTCAGGTTCCCCCCAGCCTGATTACCCAACAATTAGATAGGCTATCCAAGCAAACAGAGGTAGATTTATCATTACGTGGCGTAAGCAAGGAAGATATTCAAAAACAGGGGCCGGCGGTGAGGGAACGTTTAAAGCCGGAAGCAGAAAAACAGGTGCGCATATTTTTGATTTTGGAAGAGGTGGCGCGCCGGGAAAATATTGCCCCTGACGATAAGATGGGCCAGAAGGTAATCGAGCTTTTATTAAGGCAGGCAAGTTGGTAAAATATTGATGCCTAAAAAAAATGAGGCGCAATAATAAGGTATGATTAAATCAAGGAGGGCAAGGGCATGAAAGGCCAAACTTTAGTTCCTATGGTAATTGAGCAGACCAGCCGCGGTTATGAGCGCGCTTATGATATTTATTCCCGTCTTTTAAAAGACCGCATCATCTTTATCGGCACGCCGATTGACGATAACGTGGCAAATCTGGTTATCGCCCAGATGCTTTTTTTACAGATGGAAAACGCAAACAAAGAGATCAGCATTTATATAAATTCTCCCGGCGGTTCAGTTACAGCCGGCCTTGCGATATACGATACTATGCAGTTTGTCAAGCCCGATGTTGCAACCTATTGTGTAGGCCAGGCAGCAAGCATGGGTACGGTGCTTTTATGCGCCGGCAGCAAAGGGAAGCGTTTTGTTTTACCTAACTCAAGAACTATGATTCATCAACCCTGGGGCGGGGTTCAGGGGGCAGCTGAGGATATTGCCCGGCACGCTAAGGAGATTTTAAAATTACGTGACCAGATAAATGAAATTCTTGCCACGCATACAGGCCAACCACTGGAGAAGATCAAAAGCGATACCGACCGCGATTTCTTTATGTCCGCAGAGGAATCAAAGGCATACGGATTGGTTGATCAGGTAATCGGAATTAAGAAAAAATAAATTCCCAAAAGGGATAGCGAGCTAATAAAAGAGCGATTAATAAGAGAGGGAAAATAAATGAAAAAAAATTATTTACTGACCCCCGGCCCGACACCCCTGCCGCCTGAAGTTTGCCAGGCGCTTGGCCGGCCGATAATACACCATCGTACACCTCAATTCCAGGAAATATTAAAGCAAGTAGGGGAGGACTTAAAATACGTCTTCAATACGGCAAACGATGTTTTCATATTGGCATCTTCCGGCACCGGGGCAATGGAAGCAGCTGTTGCGAATTTGCTTTCTCCCGGCGACAGTGTGATAACCGTGGAAGGCGGAAAATTCGGGGAACGCTGGACAGAGATCTGTCAGGCCTATGGGGTAAATGCCGAGGTTATTAAAGTCCCTTGGGGTGAGCCGGTTGCCCTTGAGGATATAAAGTCAAGGTTAAATAAATCAATCAAGGCAGTATTTACCACTTTTTGTGAAACCTCAACCGGGTGTGTTTTTGATATACAGGCAATCGGCAAGGTAGTAAAGAGCAGCCAGGCAGTATTAGTGGTGGATGCAATAAGCGGATTAGGCGGGATGCCTTTATTAACTGATGCCTGGTCATGTGATGTAGTTGTCTGCGGATCGCAAAAAGGCCTTATGCTTCCCCCGGGGTTGGGATTTATTTCCCTGAGTCCCAAGGCATGGGATTTAGTTAAGCAATCAAAATGCCCTAAATATTATTTTGATTTAAAGTTTGCCAAGAAGGCACTAGATAAAACAGATACCCCTTATACGTCGGCAATTTCCCTGATTATTGCCCTGAAAGAGTCTTTAAGAATGATTAAAGAAGAGGGGTTAGAGAATATATTTTCGCGTCATAAAAAGATGGCTGAGGCAACACGTAAGGCAGCCGATGCATTGGGATTGAAACTTTTTGCGCCCAAGGCCTCCTCTGATGTAGTTACTGCAATTATGCTCCCCCCCAGCATTGACGGGGTGAAGCTGGTAAAGACAATGCGCGATACTTGCGGTATTACAATTGCCGGCGGCCAGGGGAAATTAAAAGGAAAGATTATCCGTATTGCCCAT
>JBDRHJ010000039.1:0-6909 GCA_043816835.1 Candidatus Omnitrophota bacterium | reverse complement strand
ATAAAAACACAGATTCACCCCGTTAGAGAAAGTCACCGACGAAGTCGGTGGTGGGAAAGATTTAGACAACCGTTAGCCCCGTTAGAAATAAAATTTCTAACGGGGTTAGAGAGAATTCTCTAACGGGGTTCACGCAGATTTTCTGGAAAAGATAAGGTTTTTTGGATGAATACAGATAAAATCTGCATCTGTGTGTATCAGTATTAAAAGTTATTCTAAAGGATAGGCCTTTCTATACCTTTTTCCTGCAGAACGGGATCCCGCCGAAGACAATATTTATTGGGCAGCGGGAAAGGAAGGGCCTTATCAGCGAAGCGAATTTTCTTAAGTTATGGCAAATTATATTCCGGAAAATATTTTAGAAGATATTCTAAGCAGGATCGATATTGCTGAATTGATATCCGGTTATTTTCCGCTTAAACGGGCGGGAAGGAATTTTAAAGCACTTTGCCCCTTTCATCATGAGAAAACCCCTTCGTTCATGGTAAATCCCCAGAAGCAGATATATCATTGTTTCGGCTGCCAAAAAGGGGGGAATGCATTTAATTTTCTCATGGAATATGAACGCATGGATTTTATTGAGGCAGTTAAGACATTGGCGAGCAAGGCAGGGGTAGAGCTTCCTCAGGAGGGGACAGGCAATAAAACCACCAGCCTGATTTCCGGCCTTTATGAAATAAATGAATTTGCCTGTACCTTTTATCAGAATGGCTTAAATTCTGCAAGCGGAATATCGGCGCGGGAATATTTTAACAAGCGCGGCATGGAAGGGGAAACCGTCGGGCTTTTTCGTTTAGGTTTTGCTTTAGACAAGTGGGACAGCTTATTAGGGTATCTGCGCAGCAAAAATATCAGCCTGGGATTATTGGAAAAATCAGGGTTGTTTTGTTCGCGCCAGGAAGGGGGTTATTATGACCGTTTTCGTAACCGCATAATCTTTCCCATATTTGATATAAAGAATCGCGTAGTTGCCTTTGGCGCACGCGTGCGTATTGATAATTCCCAATCAGCTAAATATATTAATTCCCCCGAGAGCATAATCTACGTTAAGGGGAAGCACCTTTATGGACTGAATTTAAGCCGTGATTCAATAAGGCAAAGCGATTGTGCAATTGTTGTCGAGGGGTATTTTGATTGTATAACTGTTTATCAGGCAGGGATAAAAAATTTGGTTGCTTCCCTGGGGACCAGCTTAACCTTGGAGCAGATAAAATTACTAAAGCGCTACACACACAATATTATCATGGTTTATGACTCTGACCAGGCAGGCCAGGAAGCTACATTGCGTAATCTTAATATATTTATCCAGGAAGGCATAAATGTCAGGGTTGCATTATTGCCTACCGGGTCTGATCCGGACTCTTTCCTGCGTAAATTTGGCGCCGAAGCATTCAAGAATATCCTTAATAATGCCAAAGGGTTATTTGATTACAAATTAGAAATTCTATGCGCGCGCCATAATATCGCTTTACCTGAGGGTAAAACACGCATTGCCCAGGAAATGCTGGATTCTTTAAGTAACTTTAAAGACGCGGTGCTGCAGTCTGAGTATATGCGCAGGTTAGCCGGCGCATTGGATATTAACGAGGAATCCTTGATTATTGAATTAAAAAAGATGAAGGATAAGATTAATCCGGACTTGTCCGGATTAATCAGGAATAACCCTTCAAAAATAAATCCTACCGAGAAATTGTTTATACAGCTAATCCTCAGGCAGACGGAGTTAGCGGATAATATTAAGGCTGTGCTTTGTGCCGATGATTTTCAGGATGTGCGGATCGGCCGTCTTTTTTCTTTGATTTGTGATTTGAGTTCGCAAGGCAAAGCGATTGCACCCAATCGTCTTATCGGATATCTGGATGACCATGAATCAACTTGTTTGATTTCGGAATTATCAGCGATCGAAGAGATTCCCGATGATTCTGCGCAGGAAGTTCTAGATGATTGTGTTGCTAGGATTAAAAAGCAGCGTTTAAATTCAAAATGCCAATCTTTGCAGAAACAGATAAAAATCGCCCAGCAAAAAGGGGATCAAGAACAGTTAAATCGTTTAATCGTTGAGATGCGGGATTTATTACGCATGCCGATTTATCAAAATCAAATCGAGCCGGGTTTCAGCGAAAAATCTTAAGTCAGGATTAATATATCGCAGCCCTAGGAAGGGTGTTTAAGGAGGACATATGGTACGAGCAGGCATAGCAAAAAAAGAAATCGATAAAATCGTCAGCCGCGGCAAGGAAAAGGGATTTCTTACTTATGACGATGTAAATAGCATGCTGCCGGAGAAGGTTTTTTCTTCCAAGGACATGGATTATTTATTTGACTTTTTAGGCAAAAAGGATATTCCGGTAGTTGAGCGCGCCGGTATGCTTTTACAGAAAAAATCAGGAACTGATTCAAAAAAGACAGCCGGATTAAAGATGCATAAAACCGAGCAGCGCTTTATTCCCTTAGACGACCCGGTAAAGATGTATTTAAAACAGATGGGTTCTGTGGCTTTACTCTCTCGTCAAGAAGAAATTGCGCTGGCGAAAAAAATCGAGGAGAGCGAAAAAGGGTTTAGGCAGGCGCTATTTTGCTGTCCATTTGCCCGCGGGGCAGTTCGTAATCTCGCCAATAGTATATTAGAGGGGAGATTAAATTTAGACGAGATAGTTAAGGATGATTTGACTACTAACCGCCGGCTTGTATTTAAAAAGATTGTTCGTTTAACCAAACTCCTGCGGCAAACCCGCAGCCATAGTGGCTCTGTTAAACTGCTTTTTAAATTTAATCTTACTACCTGGGTAATCGAGTCGATTGTAAGCGAAATGATGAAATTGGTTGATGAATTAAGGCGCATAAGCCGCCGCAAAACCACTTCGCGGAAAAATACTACACAAAGACGCCTAAGGGAAAAAGCGATTTTTTATCAAATGGGCGATTCTTCCCATGCGAAAATAAAATTACAAGCCAAGGAGGTTATGCTTGCTCAGGCGAAATTCAGCCGTGCAAAACGAAAACTGGTTGAGGCGAATCTGCGGCTGGTGGTAAGCATTGCCAAGAAGTATACTAACCGCGGATTATCGTTTCTTGATTTGATTCAGGAAGGCAATATCGGCCTTATGCGCGCGGTTGAAAAATTTGAATATAAACGGGGCTATAAATTTTCTACATATGCTACCTGGTGGATAAGGCAGGCAATTACCCGTTCGATTGCTGACCAGGCACGCACAATACGAATCCCCGTGCACATGACCGAGACGATAAATAAGATTATTCGTTTATCGCACCAGTTTGTTCAGGAAAAGGGGCGCCAGCCTACACCCGAAGAAGTGGCAGCCAAGCTTCGCCTGCCTCAGGAAAAGATAAAGGCGATTCTTAAGATTGCGCAGGAACCAATATCTTTGCAGATGCCCATTGGTGATGAGGGGGATACGAATTTCGGTGATTTTATCCAGGATAAAAAAGCAATTTCGCCGGCAAATACCACCGTTCATTCAATGCTTAGGGAAGAAATGCAGACAATGCTGGCTACCTTGGGTACCCGGGAAAAGAAGATATTATCTTTGCGTTTTGGCCTGGAGAGCGATTCGACTCATACATTAGAGGATGTCGGGAAGATATTTAAGGTAACCCGTGAACGGGTGCGCCAAATCGAAGCCAAGGCATTGAAGAAACTTCGCCATCCCAGCCGTTCAAGAAGATTACGGCCTTTCCTTGATATGAGCCTTTCCCAAGAACGAAGCTGCTAATTATTCTTCTATTAATCAATGCGTAATTTTTGTTAATCAATTTCCTAGACCGGGTTCTGGAATAGTAAAAGGGGTAGCTATTTAAGGCTTGAGTTTTTAGTAAATTTATGCTATACTAACACATTAAAAATAAGATAAAACTGTTTTTTAAAATCGCTGCGTGTTTTGAATTAGTTTTGACCCTAGGAAAAATTAGCTTAATCAAAAAAATTTATTATGAAAGACAGTTTCTACCTTAATATTTCCACTACCGATAATTTAGGAATAGGCCTTTTTAAATATTCCTTATCCCCGGCAAGAAAGTTTATTATTGTCAATTCCGCCTTAGCCAAAATATTAGGCTATTCTTCCAAGCGTGAATTAAAGGCCGAGAGCTTAAACAGCCTGTTTTTAAATCTTAATGATAAGGAAAGATTTTTTCAAATTTTAAAACAGGAAGGCAAGGTTAAATTTTTTGAATCTATTTTTAAGCGCAAGAACGGCAAGCCGCAATGGGTGGCAATTACTGCTTCCCAGGTAAATTCCTCGAGTAAAAGGGTTTATTTAGAAGGGGTAATCGAGGATATCACCTTTCAAAAAGACATTGAGCAGCAGCTATCATTAGAGCGCGATTTTCTTCAAGGGCTTTTAGACAATATACCCGATGCGATTTATTTTAAAGACCGGCATAACCGCATTATTAAGGTAAACAAGTTTTACGCTGAAGGGGTAGGGCTAAAACCCGAAGAGGTCGTAGGCAAGACGGATTTTGATTTTTTTCCTCCTAACCAGGCAGAAAAGATGCTCCAGGATGATAACCAGGTTTTAAATACCGGCAAGCCGATTGTCGGTAAAATCGAACGCACCCTTCTTCATAATGAAACCTGGAATCAGGTAATCACTACTAAGATTCCTATGTATGATCGGGCAGGGAAAATCATCGGCACAATGGGTATAACCCGGGATATGACTGCTTATGCCAATCTGGAAAGGGAGCGCCTTTCAATGTTAATAAATGCCCTGGCTGTTTTGGGTAGGGCCATGGAAATGCGCGACCCTTATACTTTCAGTCATACACGGCATGTGGCAAATATTGCCGAGAAAATAGGCAAGGTCTTGGGATGGGATAACGGGCGGCTTTTAGGGATGAGGTTGGCCGGGGAGCTCCACGACTTAGGAAAAATGAGCATACCGTTAGATATCTTAAATAAGCCCGGAAAATTAAGCGAGATTGAATATCGCTTTGTTCAGCAGCATGTAAAAAGTTGTTATGATTTAATTAAAGACATGGAATTTCCTTTTTCTTTAGCAGAGATAATATATCAGCACCATGAGCGCCTAGATGGTTCGGGTTATCCCCGGCAGTTAAAGGCAGGCGAGGTTGTTCTTGAGGCGCGCATTTTAGCGGTAAGCGATGTCCTGGAATCAATGGTTTGCCATCGGCCTTACCGGGCGGCCTTAGGCTTAGAAAAGGCATGTGAAGAATTAGAGAGCGGTTGCGGTTCAAAATATGATTCGGAAATAGTTAAGGTAGCAATTAATCTTATTAAGGAAAATGACGGAAAGGCATTTTGGTTTACGCCCGAAGCAGAGTTATTTCAGAATGTTTAACTAGCGCGTTTTTATAACTAATCACAATCGATAAATCCCCGTATAAGAATTTACGGGGATTTTTGTGTGTGTTAATTAGCATTAGCCGGTATCTATGCTAAGATTTATTATCGGGCTTATCTATACTATTTTCTTGAAGTGGATTAGGGTTAGTGGTAAAATCCTCATATACTTGAATGTGACTGATCAGGGAACAAGGGAGATAGAATTATGGCAATCCAGGGATATATAGATTATAAACGTCGTGAGTTCTGTAAGGACGTTGGGTGTTCTCTCCAGTTAGAATTGGATGCCCGGGAACAGGGCTCTTGCGAATACGAAAAGATAAGGCAGATATGTAAAACAAATTGTAAATACAGCACTTATCAATTTCATCATTGGTTAATCAAAAAGGGGTTTTCGATAGTTAGGCCTCAGGGAGAAAAACAGGATTAATAGATTGCGGGGGGATTATATAAAAAGGGTTTAGCAGTATTTAAAAGGAGGTAATCTAAAATGGATTGGGGAATGAAAAACCGGTTAAGTAAGCTTATTCAGCCTGACGGGCATTGTTTCTTTTTACCGATAGACCATGGGTATTTTCAGGGGCCTACCCGTTGTTTAGAAAATCCCGCTGAAACGATTAAGCCGCTCCTGCCTTATTGTGATGCCCTGTTTGTTACCAGGGGAGTCCTGCGTTCGGTAGTGGATTCGGTTAATAGCAAGCCGATAATTCTGCGGGTATCCGGGGCTACGAGCATGGCAGGCGGGGATTTGGCAAATGAGGGCATTACTACTTCGATTCAGGAAATTATTCGTCTTAATGCGGCTGCGGTTGGTGTTTCGATTTTTGTCGGCAGTGATTATGAGCACCAGACACTGATGAATTTAGCAGGGCTTGTTAATAAATGCGAAGATTACGGGATTCCGGTAATGGCAGTTACTGCTGTGGGCAAGGAAATGGAAAAGCGGCAGGCGCGTTATCTTGCTTTATGCTGCCGCATTGCCGCTGAGTTAGGCGCCCGGGTAGTAAAAACCTATTGGTGCGAGAAAGACTTTGATAAGGTTGTTAATGGCTGCCCGGTTCCCGTGGTTATGGCAGGGGGGCCTAAATGTGAATCAGTGCTTGAGGTGTTGGAATTTGTCTATGACGGCATGCAAAAAGGGGCAATCGGCATAAATTTAGGAAGAAATGTCTGGCAAAGCCTTTATCCTGTGGCAATCGCCGCAGCCTTGCGCGCAATTATCCATGAAAATGCTACGGTTAAAAAAGCCGAGAAATTATTCGATGATCTTAAAAATAGCAAACCCCGTTAGAGAACTTCGTTCTCTAACAGTTTGCGTCGACAGTGGCTTTAATCCACCGTCGGCTTTAAGAGATAATGAGCATTGATTAAAATCAGCGGTTTTCTCTAACGGGGTAAATAGTTATAATCGGGGAATTCATATTTAGAGGGGTAGCCTAATGCGTGTAGCAATGTATTACAATAACCGTGACCTGCGGCTGGAAGAAATGCCAACGCCGCAGATTGGCCCGGGTGAGCTATTAGTAAAGGTATTAGCCAGCGGTATTTGCGGGAGTGATGTCTTGGAGTGGTACCGGATT
>JBDRHJ010000038.1:0-10722 GCA_043816835.1 Candidatus Omnitrophota bacterium | reverse complement strand
GGGAAACCGGATTTTTTTGACCAGCGCATTGTCTCGATTAACTGGAATTTTCTTTTCCTCCCCGGCCTGTCTGAATATGGTTCTTTTTCCTGTTTACTATCTTTATTCAAAGGGGTAAAAAACAACGCTTTAAGTTTACATTCGCTGTATTCTCCAAGGGGAATAGAATCATAAACAATGCCGCTGCCGATACCCATCTCGCCGGATTGCCCTTCTAATAGTAGGGTGCGAATCGCTACGTTAAAAACCGCATCACGATTAGGCTTTAAAAATCCGATTGCCCCTGTATACACCTTGCGTTCCTGTTGCTCCAGCTGTTTAATAATTTCCATTGTCTTTATTTTAGGGGCGCCGGTTACCGAACCCGAAGGAAAGATACTCCTAAAGATCTCATAAAGCGAAAGGCCAGATTTTAGTTTTGCCTGGACAGTAGAAGTCATCTGAAAAAGCGTTTCATATTTTTCTACCCTGTAGAGATCAATAAGCTTTACACTGTTTACCTGTGCGATTCTTCCCAAATCATTGCGCAGGAGGTCAACAATCATTATGTTTTCGCTTTTGTCTTTATGGCTTGCCTTTAATCGCTTTGCCTGCAGCCTGTCTTGGTAACCGGTCCTGCCGCGGGAAATCGTCCCCTTCATCGGCCTTACCGTGATTAAATTGCCATTTTTGCGAAAGAACAGTTCCGGTGAAAAAGAAAGCAAGCTAAATCGCCGGTCTTTAATAAAGGCACTGTAGGGAACTGCCTGGGCATTACGCAAATCCCGATAAAGGGCAGTACTTTCGCCCTGAAACCTGAATTTACATTTAATCGTATAATTAACCTGATAGGTTAACCCTTGAGCAATATACTCCTTAATCCGCTGAATATTCCTGATATATTCTGATGCCGTTTGATTAAGCCTGATGCCTTTAATCTGGTATTTAAAAGAGGGCTTTATTTGCTTTGCCCGGAGAAAATCAGGCGGTTGACTTAAAAACCTTCCTTGACGGTGGTCAAAAATTAAAGGCGGTGTAAAAATACCTAACCAAATCAAGGGAAAGCGAAATCTTTGCTTTGCCCTGAAATTTTCAAAACCATACCCCATTTCATAAGAAAAAAATCCGGCGGCCCAAAAGCCCTTATCCAAAAATGCCTCTAATTGCATGAAGGCCTTAGGGATTGCATCCCGGCTAAAACAGGTAATTGTTGCCGCAGGCTTAAAAAACAGATAGGATAAATAGTTCTCCCGATCAATTTTTTGACTTTCAAAAAGAACAAATCTGTCCTCGTTTAAAAGGATTGATTGGATTTGTTCAAGCGGGAGGGGTAAAAATCGTTCATCTTTTTTTATCAACTTCGCCATTATAAGGGGTGCGCGGCAGGATTGATGAACTTACGCCGGCAGCAAGCGCTGCCTTAATCAGATCAAAAAGAATAAAGGGAGCTACGCCTTTAAGTAAGGCCTCCCAAAAACCAAACTTCATTACCAGCGCCAAAACAAACGCGCCAAGAATGTAAATAACCCCCACCCCTAACATCATAAGCTTAACCTGCGCAAAGAATGTACGCGCGCCAATATAGCCATCGGTATAACGCCCGATTAAGAGGGGCGCAATCACAAACCCGATCAGATAGCCACCGGTAGGGGGAATAAATAAATATCCCGGCGAAATTGAAATTGCCGCAAACCAGGGCAGGCCCAATACCCCTAAGCCAATATAAAGCACCTGGCTAAGTGCGCCAAACAAGCCGCCGCAGATAACCCCGCTTAAAAGCACAGCAAAAACTTGGCCGGTAATCGGAACAGGGCTAAAAGGGAGAAATATTTTAATCTGCGCCATAAGCCCGGTCAAAAACGTCATTGCCAATACCAGGCCGATTTTATTTACCAAAGCTATACTAGTACGCCATTTAAAAAACATATACCTGGCCTTAAGATACCGATCGCTAATTGCTAAAGCTTGCATTATCCTCTCCCCTTGTTAATCGAATTTAATTAATCACTCCCTTTGTTTTCTTTTTTTCAACTTAAATAACTTCATCTTATCAATCAAGCCGAGATAATCAATAATTAACCTGCCCCGGAGGTGGTCCATTTCATGCTGAATAACCCGCGCCAGAAGCCCGCTGGCCTTTATCTCAATCAATTCATTTTTCTCATTTAAACCCTCAACTATAATTTCATAGGGCCTTTTTATTTCCACATTGATATCGGGCAGGCTCAAACAGCCTTCGGCAAGCTTATTTTCCTCTTTACCATTAATAATACACGGATTAATTAATTTAATCGCACCCTCCCCGGTATCAGCCACAATAATCTGAACTAAGCTGCCGACCTGAGAGGCTGCAAGGCCTATGCCGCCAAACGCATACATCGTACGCAGCATATCCTCAAGAAGCTTAACTACATTTAGATCAATCTCATGAACCTTGGCTGATTTCCTGCGCAATATCGGATCAGGATACCTTTTTATCTCTAAAACATTTTTTTGATTATCCATTATATATTAGGGGTATGATTGCCCTTTAAGGCGGTCGATATACTCAATTGCACTAATAGCAGCGACTGCCCCATCGCCGCAAGCAGTAATTACTTGGCGCAAAGGCCGTTTGCGGCAATCGCCGCAAGCAAATATCCCCGGTTTAGATGCCTGCATTGCCTGATCAGTAAGGATATAGCCGCGATCATCCAGCTCGACTAAATCAGCGAGAAAATCAGTATTAGGTGTATAACCCACAGCGATGAAAACAGCATCACAAACAAGGCGCGATTGTGTTTGTTCAACAAGATTTTTTAAGTTAACCCCTTCTACTTTATCTTTACCGTAAATTTGCGTAATCACCGAATCCTCAATAAATTCGATCTTTTTATTTTCCTTAAGCCTTCTAGATAAAAGCGAAGCTGCGCGCAGGCGATTACGGCGGTGAATCAAAATAACCTTACGGGCAAAACGGGTTAAGTATAAAGCCTCGCCAACTGCTGAATCCCCGCCGCCGACAACAACAATATCTTTGCCCTTGAAAAATGCCCCGTCACAGACAGCGCAATAAGAAACACCCTTGCTGCGAAATCCCTCTTCCCCTTGGACCCCTAATTCTTTCGGCCGTGCGCCTACGGCTAAAATTACAGCCGAACTGCGGTAAACCTTATCCCCTGCCTTAATCTGCCAAACATTCGCTTCGGGGCCTGGGGATATAATATTATCAACCTTGCCGGAATACAACTCAAGGCCAAAATTTTTTGCCTGGGTTTTAAACCTATCAATTAATCCAAAACCATCAATGCCATCGGGAAAACCGGGATAATTCTCGATTAAATCAGTAACCACTGCCTGGGAAGGAGGCATCTGGCACTCAATTAACAAACTCTTAAGCCCCCCTCGGCTGGCATAGATTCCCGCAGTAAAGCCGGCAGGCCCGCTACCAACGATAATCACATCGTAGATTGCCTGACCCATTTATGAAGCCCTCGTATTAAAATCAGCTAATATTTGAATTTAAACAGATAGGAATAGCTATATTATACCATAAATCCGTGTATTCCGAATAGCTTAAATTAATCTATCCGGCTTTGCCGGGAATCAGAAAGGATTCGAAAGATTTGATTTAATAGCCGGCCAAGGCGGCAATTTCTTTAATCGAATTAAAAATTAAAGAGCCTTCTTCAACCTCAAGCAGGGATTTTCCCTGAAAATTAAATTCTTCCACGCTTGGGTCATATTTTAATTTGCCTATATATTTAAAAATGGGCTTTTGCTCAATTGAATTCAGGAGTTCTTCAGAGAAGCGAAAATTACCTAATACATAAAAATTAGTGAATTTGATTTTAACCTCGGATATAATTTTATGCGCCCTCTCCAGGTGTTCGATAGCCTTTTTTGTCGGATCAAGGATTGCGAATATGTCGTCGACCGATGAAGTTATTCTCCGGTTGAGGTGCTCAATCCCGGCGGGGGAATCAATCAAAATATAAGTATAATTTTTCTCAAGGCCGGAAATAAACCCTTTTAAGATATTGTTCGGCTGACAGTAACAACCTTGAGTCCATTTTGTCCCGATTGATAAAAGGTCAAACTTGCTGCCTTCATATAATGCACTCTGATTAATCAGGTACTCAATCTTCTGGGCCAGGCCAAAAGACTTTAACTTCTGATTAATATTATCGTAGCGAACATCAAAGAGCACATCAGAAACCGTATTTATTCCTGCCTTTTCTAGATCCAGCCCGACTAACTCCGCAAGATTCTGATCAGGATCGGCATCGATAAGCAAAATTGACGCCTTCTTTATATTACTCAGGTATTTAGTCATAAGGGCGGTGAAGCTTGTCTTACCTACCCCGCCTCGCCCGATAATAAGAATCTTTTTCATTTTATTAAAGCTAAGATCTTATTATGTATCCTGCGGTTAGAAGCAATATAGCCCTTGGTCCTTAAGTTCCACTTCTTACCGGAAAGATCAGTTACCCTTCCGCCGGCTTCCTCAACCAAAAGCAGCCCGGCAGCAAAATCCCAAAGGTTATCATTATATTCTACTTCTGCCTCTGTTTTGCCTTCGGCAACATAAGTAAGCCCGCGCACGGTTGAACCAAACATTCGCAGATTAAAAACCTGGTCAATAAGCCTTCCTAGCCCCTTAAACATCCTCTTTTTTTGATTACGAAGGCTGCTGTCAAAAATTAAGGTTGCATCCTGCATTTTTCTTCGTGAAACAGAAATCCGCTTCCCGTTGCGGTAGGCGCCATTTTTCTTTTGCGCAAAATAAAGCCCGTCCCCCTGAGACATATAAATGACACCTACGACCACTTCATCCCGATAAGCCAAAGCAACCGAAACCCCGAAGATGTCAATATTATGAATATAATTATGCGTGCCGTCTAAAGGATCGATTATCCATTTAAATTCGGATTCCTGCTCAGATGAATTTTCCTCAGAAAGAATGCTGTCGTGAGGAAAATTTTTCAGAATCTGATCCTTGATAATCGCCTCGGCAGCCAAATCAATATCAGTAACCAATTGCCGGTCTGCCTTTACCTTAATCTTTTTTATACAACCAAAACGGCGGGACAGCATCTTCCCTGCCTGCCTGGCTGCCTTAATTGCAATATCTGCCCGGGCAGTAATCTCATCCCTTTTTACCACTAGCGCCCCCTTCCTTGATAGCTTTTAATAAACTTATTAATTGAGCGGTCATAGGTAGCCTCAATATGATCAGAAAAAAAACAAGCAGGAAATTGCCCCATCGGCAGATGATATTGAATGCACTCACAGCAAATACCTTTTCTTGAACAAGGCTCATAACTGCAATTACATTTTGCCCTATTTTGCTTCATCTTACATTCGCTCATAACATCCACCCCTTTTATCAGCGTATAGCGTTTAGCGGATAGCGTTTAGTACTCCCTGTTCCCTCTACGCTCTACGCTATGCGCTATTTCCTGGCCTCTCCTTCTATGCGTATCACTCTTATTAAAAGCAGCTACCCTTTTAATCCGGGCATCATATACGCATAGAGGATTTAATGCGCAAAAATGCTTCTTTATCCCAAAGACCTGATTCTTTGACAACCGCCTCACATTAGACAGCCGCGTCGGTGTATTTATCTGAACCTGATCCGGATTAATCGCCCCGGCAATTTTTACTAATTTATCAACCCCGCCTAGATTATCATCTATAAACATCATCTGCAATGCGAACTTGCCTTTAAATTCTTTCTTGAACTTCTTTAAACCTTTAAGAATATTTTCGAATCGTATTGTTCCTGCCGGGCAATTTATTTTTTCCAATGATTCCTGTGAATAAGCATCTAATTTAACAATCGCAAAATCAGAAAAAGACAAATTCCTCCTAATATCCCCGCGGTTAATTAATGCCCCGTTTGTTAAAACAGCAACCGGGGCAAACTTTAACTTCTTAACTGCTTTTATTGCCTGGCCTAAATTCTTTGCCAGGGTTGATTCCCCGCTGCCGGAGAAAGTAATATAATCTATTGCCTGCCTTTTACCATTGCCGCCAAAGAATAATCTTAATTCCTTGGTAATTTCCGTGGTCTTTACATATTCCCTTAACCCCCCTAGAGAGCTTGCGGCAGGGCCTAGCTGACAATAAACACAATCAAAGTTACAAATCTTCCCTGGCGAAGAAAGCAAATCAATGCCCAGGGATATTCCCAGGCGCCAGGAAGATACCGGGCCATATAAATATTTGAATCCCTTGCTTTTCACTATCCTATGTAGGGTTTTACCTTTTTATTAATCACTGACTTGTCCACAGCCCCGACAACCTGCTCCATCACCTTACCGTTTTTAAAAATACTGACTGTGGGTATACTCATAATACCATAATTTGCTGCGGTCTGAGGAGCCTCATCCACATTAACCTTGCAGACTTTAAGTTTGCCCTGGTATTCTTTGGCAATCTCGCTAATCGTGGGCGCAAGCATCTTGCAAGGGCCGCACCAAGCAGCCCAAAAATCAACCAATACCGGCGAATCAGAATCAAGCACTTCCTGTTTAAAATTAGAATCATTAACATTTAATTCCATTTTTCCTCCTGTTTCCTTCCTTAAAGTTACCATAGACAGCCACAGTTTTTATCCGCGGATATCCATAGGCTTATCCGGAGCAATCTAAACTTAAACCCTAACAATCTGTTATTTTTAGGAATACTTCTTTTTAATCAGGGGGGATATTTATTTAGCGGTTTAAAGATACCTACCTTGAAAGATAAGCTTCTACCCTGATACAACAAATGCAAGAAGCGCGCTTTCTGGATTTAACTATTCTTATAATACTAAAATACAGGAAATCCCTTTAAATGTCAACACATTCATATGCCTGATCAGCACTTATATTCAAAATCAGGCATCCTCGGTGTTGATGCTGAGCGACTAAAAGAAGCCCTGGGCGAAACGAAGGGTGAAAACGAAGCGCAATATAATTGAATATTCCCGGAATAAGATTATCGGAATTGATGAGATGAATGGCAGGAAATTTATGCTTTGAAAATTAGGCTACCTCTAGCATCCGATCAACTGCCTTCTTTGCCTTAACGCGGATCTCTTCGCTGACCTTAACCTCGTGCTTCATGTCTTCTAATGACCACAATACCTTTTCTTGTGTAGTTAATTTCATGGTCGGACACACTGCCAGCTCCGTGGCAGGATAAAATTCCTTATCAGGATTTTCCCTTTTTAATCTATAGAGCATCCCTGTCTCTGTACCGATAATTATCTCCTTAGCCGGGGATTCTTTTATAAACCTGCACATCCCTTCCGTAGAAAGGGCCTGGTCTGCCAGGGTAATTACTTCAGGGGTGCATTCCGGATGAACCAGCACTACTGCTTTAGGGTGGGCTTTTTTTTGCTTAAGAATATCCTCCGGCAAAATTTTAACATGCGTGGGGCAATATCCATCCCAGTAAATAAAGTTGCGCTTAAGCCTTTTAGATACATAATCAGCCAAATATTTATCCGGGATAAAAATAATATCCTTAACATCCTTTAATGATTCGGTAAGCTTTAGCGCATTGCCGGAAGTACAGCAAATATCACTCTCTGCCTTTACCCCTGCCGAAGTATTAACATAAGCCAGAACTTTTGCATTGGGGTGCTTGCCCTTTAGGGTGCGCAAACCCTCGACTGTAATCATATCTGCCATGGGGCATCCGGCACTAAGGTCAGGCATAAGGACCTTTTTCTCCGGACAAAGAATAGAGGCAGTTTCTGCCATAAAGCGAACGCCGCAAAAAACAATCACATCAGCGCTAGTTTTACTGGCAATCCGGCTCAAGCCTAAAGAATCTCCAATATAGTCGGCAATATCATGAACCTCCGGTAATTGATAATTATGAACAAGGATAACCGCGTTGCGCTCTTTTTTAAGCTGTTGTATCTTTTTAACCAATCTTTGATTGCCCATTTTTTCTCCTGCGGCTTATATTTCCTGCTTCGCTGATTTTTAAATCTTAATTGTATTTGCTATTTTCCCCGGAAAGTATCGTCCCCCCGCCAAGCACAACATCCTGATTGTAAAATACTACTGCCTGGCCGGGTGTAATTGCCCACTGGGGTTTATCAAATCTAAGTTTCAGCTTATTACGGTTTAAAGAGACAACGGTTGCCGGGGATAAATCATGAAGATACCTTACCTTGGCCTCTATCCTGATCGGTGTTTTTAGTTTTTTTCTATTGATAAAATTTATATTGTCGGCGATTAATTCGCGGCTTAAGACTTCATCTTTGCCGCCGACCATAATCGTATTTTTTTTCTTATCAATCTTAATTACGTATAAAGGCTCGCTGGCTGCTATTCCTATTCTTTTGCGCTGGCCAATCGTATAAAAAATCACCCCCGGGTGTTCCCCAATAACCCTGCCATGTTTATCAATAATCGCCCCCGGCTTTACCTCCTTGGGCATATATTCTTCAAGAAACTTCCCGTAGTTATTATCCGGGATAAAACATATCTCCTGGGACTCCGGCTTATCAGCCACGGGTAAATCCCTTTCATGAGCTATCTTCCTTATCTGGGCCTTAGTATATCCCCCCAATGGCATTAGGGTATAGCTTAGTTGTCCTTGAGTCATTGCGTATAATACATAAGACTGGTCCTTTTTAGGATCGATTCCCCTTTTGAGTATATATTGAGCCCTGCCTTTTGCTTTGGGGTTTATTTTTTCTATCCGCGCATAGTGGCCGGTAGCAATATAATCTGCATTCATCTGCTTTGCTTTTCTAAGCAAGGCATCAAATTTTATATGCTGATTGCATCTTATGCAAGGATTAGGGGTCCTGCCTGCCTTATATTCTTCACAAAAGTCAAGAATTACCCTTTGCCTAAAAATCTTCCGGAAATTCAATACATAATGCGGTATTTTCAATTTATCTGCTACCCGCTTTGCATCATGTATACTTTCTAAACCGCAACAACCGCCCCAGTCCCCGGAGCGTTCCCGAATCTGCATGGTAATACCAATAACCTTAAAACCCTTATCTTTTAAGAGAAGCGCAGCAACCGATGAATCCACGCCCCCGCTCATTGCGACAACCACGCTTTTAGAATCCATATTTTGATATTGTAATAATTTTACTTCCCGGCCTGGCAAACAGCCATGCCGGGAAATATAGAACCTGAGAGATTAATAGATTTGGATAAAACTAGATGATATTGGGCCCGCTTTTCTTCTTGGATTTTTCCAGGTAATCATTGATTGCTGATCGAAGGGCTTCTTCGGCAAGGAGGGAACAATGCATTTTTACTTTTGGCAAGCCGCCTAAGGCCTCAGCTACTGCCCGGTTGGATATTTTAAGAGCCCCTTCAACCGTCTTACCTTTTACTAATTCAGTAACCATTGAGCTTGTAGCGATAGCAGCACCGCATCCGAATGTCTTAAACTTTGCATCGACAATAATATTATTCTCTACCTTAATATAAAGCTCCATTATATCCCCGCAAACAGGATTACCTACGTGGCCAATACCATCGGCATCTTTTATCTCTCCCACATTCTTAGGATTCCTGAAATGTTCCATTACTTTATCGCTGTAACTTTCCATTATCTATTCTCCTTTTTGTATAACGGTGACATAGCGCGAAGTTTATCGACAATCTTGGGTAATATTTCTAAAAGATAATTAACCTCTTCTTCGCGTGTATATCTACCCATAGTAAAGCGCAAAGAGCCATGGGCTAATTCATGTGATAGGCCTAATGCCAGTAAAACATGAGAAGGCTCAAGGCTCGAAGAACTACAGGCAGAACCGGTAGAAGCGGCAATACCTTCCAAGTCTAAATTAAGCAGCATTGATTCCCCTTCAATAAACTCAACCGATAGATTAACATTATTAGGCAGTCTTCTGGTTTGATGGCCGTTCAGGTGAACATAATCTATCTTTTTAAAAATACCCTTTATCAACTTATCGCGTAAAAGGGTTAATTTTTTCTCCTCCCCTGCCATGGTTACTTTGGCAATCTCTGCTGCCTTTCCAAATCCGACAATCGCGGGTACGTTTTCTGTAGATGCCCTGCGCCGGCGCTCCTGCTCACCACCGTGCATAAAGGAATTCATCTTTGTGCCCTTCCTCACATATAGCGCGCCTATCCCTTTAGGCCCGCAGAGTTTATGAGCAGAGATACTGAGTAAATCTACATTAAGCGCATCAACATTTATCGGGATATGCCCAAAAACCTGAACCGCATCAGTATGAAAATAGATTTCCCGCTCCCGCGTAATTTTTCCTATCTGCCCTATCGGCTCAATTGTCCCTATTTCATTATTGGCATACATGATTGAAATAAGAATCGTTTTAGGGGTAATTGCCTTTTTTACTTGCTCAGGGTCCACTAAGCCGTCTTTATCTACAGGAAGATAAGTAACCTTAAACCCTTTATTTTCCAGGAATTTACACGGCTCAATTACCGCATGATGTTCGATAGAAGAAGTAATAATATGATTGCCTTTATTCTGGTTGGCATAAGCCAGGCCTTTTAATGCAAAATTATTACTTTCTGTACCGCCGCTGGTAAAGATAATCTCTTCAGGCGCCGCACCAATAAGGCTGGCTATTGTTTCCCGCGCCCCTTCTATGGCCGCCTTTGTTTCCTGGCCAAATGAATGGATACTGGAAGGATTGCCGAATATATCGGTAAAATACGGCAGCATTGTTTTTACTACCTCAGGGTCAGTAGGTGTAGTAGCCGCATAATCAAGGTATATTCTTTTCATTCTTAATCATTCCCC